>CAYGJI010000048.1:0-21634 GCA_964350125.1 uncultured Paludibacter sp.
CATTTCAAAATAGCTATCAAAAATTACGACATTATTTTCTTCCTATTACTTAAATCATTTTTTAGCAGATTAGTGCGGCAGGAAACACTATTTTACTGATGAATTTAGTGTGCGAATTACAGGTATGGATTATGTAATTTCTCCTCACCAATGGTAGTGGTTGGTCCATGCCCGGGATAAACAATGGTTTCTTGGGGCAGAATCATTAATTTTTTCCGGATACCCTGTACCAATGTGCTGTGATCTCCCTGCACCAGATCGGTTCTGCCTATGGACCCGCTAAACAGCACATCACCGACAAAAAGCGCTTTTTCAGCTTTGGCATGAAAAACCAAATGCCCGGGTGCATGTCCGGGAACGTATATACATTCCAGCTCCATATTTCCAGCCTTTACAATATCTCCCTCCTGTAAGTATCCACCCAATGGCTGTGCATCTTCGCTGATTGGAAACCCGTATATTATGGCCTTAGCTTTTACACTTTCGAGCAGAAATTCGTCGGCAACATGTGCTTCGGGTAAAACACCAAAGGTTTCGGCCACAAACCGGTTTCCAAACTGATGATCGAAATGCAAATGAGTGTTGATGAGCCGTTTAACAATCAGCTGATTGCTGTCAATATAGCTTTTTAATTGTGTTTTTTCCTGTGCGTAAAAACAACCTGCGTCGATAATGATGGCTTCCCTGCTTTCGTCATGTATCACGTAGGTGTTTACCATGACCGGGTTAAATGTGAATTGTTTGATGTTCATTTTTGTTCAAGATAGGGTTTAAAAATATCTTCGTAAACGTAATAACCCTTCACTTTGTTGATGAGATTCTTAGCTACAAAGATTACTCCGTTTCTAAATACTTCAATCGATATTGATTCGAAAATATGTCTGATATTCTGATATTTAAATGTAATAATAACCTGATGTTTCCTGTAATTCAGCCGACCACGACTGAGCTGATTTAAGTTTTTTTAATATTAATGCCACTGAAATCACTTTTAATTGCTTTTCCGTTTTCCTGCTCTGCAAGCAGATATTACCCTTTACTTTCACATATTTTTTTTCAGGCTTTCAAATATAGTTACAATTTGTGGAAGTGAAGAATTGTCCGCGCTAATTTAGCATTTTTATACTCAGGAATTGGACACTTCAGAATAAAAACATATCTTTGGATGGTCAATTTTAAAACCCCGGATCATGAAAACTGAAGAAGACGATTTATTGGTTTATGATGAAGATGAGGCTGTAAAATTCATCCTCAATCATATGAAAACTGAAGGAATTAGCGATATCGACGAGAACAAGGTGGAGTATGTGCTCGATGTAATATACGAATATTACGACGAGAAGGGACTTATTCAGGAAGACACTACAGAGGAAGCAAGTATCGACGAAGAGGATATGTTTACTTACATCAGGAAGTGTGCTAAAAAGGACAAAATGGATGTGTCGGATGATGAAATCCAAATCATGCTCGAAGCTGAATATCAGTATGGTAAGTCGATAGGTGTTTACGATTAAATGCTATTAGCAGATTGCATGTTTTATGTTTTTTACGCCCTGATTTGGTTGTTGGCTTTATTGCCACTCCGGGTTTTGTATGTGCTGTCAGATATATTTGCTATCATTGCTTATTATATAGTGAGATACAGAAGGAGGGTGGTCAGAGCTAATCTGGCAGCTTCCTTTCCTGATAAAAGTCTTCGCGAGATAGTGCTTATTGAGCGTCGCTTCTATCGTTTTTTTGCCGATTTAATGATTGAAACCATCAAACAACTGCATGCTCCCCGGGACGAAATGAAGCGCAGAGTGACCTTTGAGCATATGGATTTATTGCTCAGGCATGTCGATGAGGGCAGGAGTGTGATGTTAATGACAGCACATTATTGTAATTGGGAGTGGAGTTCGGTCATTTGTTTGCATCTTCCTGAGTCCTATAAGGCATATCCTGTTTATCAACAATTGAACAATAAGCACTTTGACCGGTTGATGTACACTTTGCGTAGCCGTTACGGTGCTGTGAATGTCGAGAAAGACGATTTGCTGCGTCAAATGCTTACTATGCGCAAATCAGGTGTTCATGGTGTTTTCGGAATGATTTCGGATCAGAGTCCGATGGCACAACATATTCGCTACCGGATGCAGTTTCTGAATCAGGATACGCCGGTTTTTCTGGGAACAGAGCAGTTGTCGAAAAAGTTTAATTATCCGGTGTATTATCTTGATATTCAACGACCACGAAGAGGTTACTACCACTGCACCATCAAAACGATATGCGAACATCCGCAAATAGCTGCTGAGTATGAGATTACCACCGCTTTTATGAAGATACTGGAGAATAACATTCAAAGCCGACCTGAACTTTGGCTCTGGTCGCACAACAGATGGAAACATGCCAAACAAGACTAAAAGCATAGCCATTGTTATACTCAACTGGAACGGTTCAGCTTATCTGAAACGCTTTTTACCATCGCTTCTCGAACATACTCCTGATGTCGGGGCGTTGTTTTATGTAGCTGATAATGGCTCTACAGATGATTCGATTGACGTTTTGCGTCAATTTTTTCCTTCAGTTAAGTTGATTTTGCTCGACAAAAATTACGGTTTTGCCGGTGGTTACAATAAAGCTCTGGCACAAATTAAATCAGATTATTATGTAATTCTGAATTCAGATGTTGAATTAACGCCCGGATGGTTGAGTCCGATGTTTAGTTATCTGGAAGCAAATAGCAGCATTGTAGCTTGCCAGCCGAAAATAATTGCTCAACATAACCGCATAAGTTTTGAACATGCAGGTGCAGCAGGAGGTTTCATCGATTTTTTAGGTTATCCGTTTTGTCGGGGTAGAATTTTGGCCGAATTGGAAACCGACCAGGGGCAATACGATCATGTGTGCGAAGTTTTTTGGGCGACTGGTGCCTGTATGATGATCAGAGCTGATGTTTTTCATGAACATGGTGGTTTCGATGAACGTTTTTTTGCGCATATGGAAGAGATTGATTTGTGCTGGAGACTGAAAAGTCGCGGTATGGGCATTGTTTGTGTTCCACAAAGCAAAGTATATCATGTGGGAGGAGGGACTTTAAATATTGAAAACCCCAATAAAACCTACCTGAATTTCAGAAACAACCTTTTGTTGTTGTATAAAAACCTGGCGGGGAAACGACTGTTTTTAATCATGACGTTGCGATTCTTTCTCGATTATATAGCTGCTATGCAGTTGTTTGTCACTGGAAAGCCGGCGAATGCTGCAGCGGTATTAAAGGCCAGAAGGGATTTTTCGAAGATGAAAAAGGATTTCAAATCGTCGAGAAAAGAAAATCTGATCAAAGCTAAGATATCCGAAATCCCTGAGATTTTTAGAATCAGTATCATCCTTGATTATTATTTTCTTGGAAAAAAAAAGTTCAGTGATTTGTAATTCCGAATTACTTTTTCTTTTTCTTTTTGCCCGACCCTGCTTCGGCCGATTTTTCGTATATGGTTGAAGTCAGGTTGTTTTCCAAACAATAATCGAGTATCACCGAAAGAAAATCTTTCCCGTATTTTATGACTTTGGTTTTACCAAAGCCATGAATTTCCATCAAATCGCGTTCGGAGGTAGGTAGGTATTCGGCCATTTGCTGCAGGCTTTTGTTTGCTGCCACCATAAATACGGGTATATCTCCACCTTTTTCGCATATTTTGTTGCGCAAATCAACCAGTTTTTTGTAAAGCACAGGGTGTGCAACTTTAAAGTTTTTGCCCGAACTTACTTTCGAATAGGCATTGACCGGAAAGTCTGAAGCTACGAATGCACTTTTGAGTTCGAAGTAAGATGTGGGATCAAAAGGATGTTTGAGGTTTTTAAGCATATAGTTTCGCAGATAAATCATATCAAAAACATTTTTAAGAGCCTGATTGTAGTCCCGGGCATTGTCATGGCTGTCGGTGGTTGCAGGCGATTTAAGAATATGTTGTATCAGGGCATTGTTCTTTTCGAAGAAATAATTCGATGCTGCATGCAGTCTTTCCTGAAGATATTGTTCATCAACAGTATTGTTCATAACAATTTCAGTAATTTGAAGCATGAATTTCCGACTTAGTTCTTTTAACTCTGCAAGCATCACTGTGAATGCCTGAAGAAAAGGAATAGCCTCATCTCCAAATGAACCATCAGCGTCTTCAACCATCTTTTGAATGCGGTTGGTTTGGTAAATCAGGGTTTGATATTCGAAGATTAAACCAAGAGTGTGTTCCCTGAATCTCTTTTTCGAATCATCAAGTAAGTCTCTAAGTACACTATCGTCCGGTTTTTGTTTCTCAAATGCTACAATGTTCCAGTCGTTTTCAATGCTGAATGGATTAATTTTGCTTTTCAGAACCATTCCTTCAAGTGAGGTGCAACGACTGAGTGCCACATATACCTGTCCGGGAGCGAAAGCTTCACCCGCATCAATCACAGCTTTTTGAAAAGTGAGGCCCTGACTTTTATGTATGGTAATTGCCCAGGCAAGTCTGAGTGGAAACTGTATGAATTTTCCCATAACTTCCTCGCTTATCCTCAGGGTTTTAGGGTCGGAACTATATTGTATGTTTTCCCATACCATGGGCGTGATATCCAGTTCATTTTCATCGTCGTGACACCTGAGTGTTATTACCTCTTTTTCAAGTTTGGTGATGATGCCAATTTTACCATTATAAAATCGACGAGGTGTTTCGGTGTCGTTTTTGATAATCATCACTTTAGCTCCGATCTTGAAGCACAGTTCCATTTCAGTGGGATAATTCTTTTCGTAGAATTCACCTTCAGTTTTGGCTTTATAGCAGCGAATGTCGCCTTCGAGTTTTTCCAGTCCCTGTGCATTGATTTGATCAGCTTTATAATTATGTGTAGTCAGGGTGATGTAACCATCTTTTGCATCAGGTACAAAATCAGGTTTGTGACGGCTTTGAAGGATTTTCAGGCTTTCTTGTTGAAGACAATTGTTGCGTACTTCGTTTAAAATTCGAATAAATTGTTCATTGGACTGACGAAAAATTGTGTTGAGCTCAATATACACAGGCTTTTGTTCCTGCATCACCTTGCTGTGAAAGAAATATGGTGAAGGATAATAATCTTTCAGCACTTGTTTATCTTCTTCTGTCAAAACCGGAGAGAGCTGAAACATATCACCGATAAAAATCACCTGAACACCTCCAAAGGGTACATGATGTTTGTATCTGATGCTACGTAAAATGGCATCCATGGCATCCAGCGTATCGGCCCTGACCATGCTTATTTCATCAATAACCAGTAATTCAAGTTCCTGCAGTATTTTCCGTCGGTTTGTTCTGATTCTGATCTTTTCGAGCAAATGTTTTCTCCCTTCACCGGTGGGAATAAATGGAATCAAAGGAAGTTGAAAAAAAGAATGCATTGTTGTGCCGCCAGCATTAATTGCTGCAATGCCTGTAGGTGCAACTACCGCCATTTGTTTTCCTGACAGCTTTTTGAGTTGATGTAAGAAAGTTGTTTTTCCGGTTCCTGCTTTTCCGGTCAAAAATATATTGCAGTTGGTTTTTAGCACAAACTCCCGGGCAAGTTCATAGTAGGGTGAGGTGTTTTCTTTCATCTACATCATTAATTTTATGACATTTTTTGCAAAGATGGGGAAAATAGCCGGGATTGAGGATTAAATATTTCGGCATAGGGTAAAAAAAAGCATGCAAAACAGCAAGTCTTACGTTTTTTTTACGTATTGAGCAGTATATTCACGATAGCATACTCAGCAGAATCCCTGCAGCAACAGCAGAACCAATCACTCCCGACACATTAGGGGCCATTGCGTGCATCAGAAGGTGGTTGTTTTTATCGGCCTTGAGTCCCTGTTCCTGTACAACGCGTGCCGAATCGGGAACGGCTGAAACTCCGGCTGCACCAATTAGTGGGTTGATTTTGTCATCGCCTTTGAGGAAAAGATTCATCAAACGACCGAAGAGGACACCGGCTGCTGTTGCAATTATGAACGAAGCAGCACCTAACGCAAAAATCTTCATCGAATCAAATGTTAAAAACTTGTCAGCCTGTGTTGAAGCACCTACAGTTAAACCAAGTAAGATGGTAACTGCATTAATCAGAGCGTAGCGGGCTGTATCGGCAAGTCTTTCCGTAACACCAGACTCTTTTAACAGATTTCCGAAGAATAGCATCCCAAGCAGGGGGAGTGCACTGGGCGAGATAAATGCTGTAAGCAGGAAACCAATAATCGGGAATGCGATTTTTTCTGTTTTGGAAACTGCTCTTGGAGGTTTCATTCTAATTAGCCTCTCTTTTTTGGGAATCAGCAAATTCATAACCGGTGGCTGAATGAGTGGAACAAGAGCCATGTAGGAGTAAGCGGCTACAGCAATCGCACCTATCAGCTCAGGGGCCAGTTTCGAAGCGAGGAAAATCGCTGTTGGTCCGTCGGCTCCACCGATTATTGCAATGGCTCCTGACTGTGCCGGACTAAACCCCAGCGCATATGCGCCAATAAATGTGAGAAATATTCCCATTTGAGCCGCAGCACCAAGCAGCATTAGTTTTGGATTCGAAATGAGGGAAGAAAAATCTGTCATAGCACCAATTCCCAGAAATATCAGCGGTGGATACCACCCCTGAATCACACCACTGTACAGGATTTTCAGTACAGAGCCTTCTTCGTAAATGCCAATATTGAAGCCGGGTGAAAATGGGATATTCCCGACAATAATTCCAAAACCGATTGGAACAAGCAAAAGTGGTTCCCAATGTTTAATAATTCCAAGCAGGATAAATGTAATTCCAACTGTAATCATTATCAGATAGCTGATTTTCACATTGGCAAATCCTGTGTTTTTCCAGAATTCATGCAGACTATACCATATCGATTCGCTGGCTGCACCGACTTGTCCGAAAAGTGTCGTTGGAATGAAAAGAATGAATAGAATCAGCAGAATTGATGTTTTCTGGATGTTTTCTGTTCTCATGGTTTACTCTATTTCCAGTAAAACTTCATCCTGCAAAACAGCTTTTCCGGCGGAGGCGCATACCCTGATTATAGTACCATCTCTTTCTGCCAAAACATTATTTTCCATTTTCATTGATTCAAGAACCAATAATACATCTCCCTCTTTGAATGAGTCTCCCTGATCAACATTCACCCTGATGATATTACCGGGAAGTGGTGATTTGATTTGTTTTGAACTTGGTCTTTTACATTCGGATACGGGTGTCAGATTCTCTTTTATCCTTGCGTCGCCCATTTTGGTGTTTATCTCATTACGTACAAGCACAACGGGGGTTTTGGAGATTTTAATTTCCTTGTTGATTTTTACACTGTAAGGTGTGCCATTAACTTCGAGTTCGGCGGTATCCCCTTCAATCTTTTTTATCCTGACAGAATATTCACTGCCGTTAATTGTAAAACTAAATTTTTTCATATCATTCGGGGTGATTAAAATAAAAAAAATCTGAGTTGTTTGGTCACACAGAATTCTTGTTATCTTCTTATATTGGTCAATCCGTATATTTTGGAACTCCAGGGGGAGTATCTTCTTTCGATTCGTTTGATAGTGATGATGTTACTTTCTTCATCATGTTCATCACTTAATAATATTTGCAGAGCCATCGAAATGGCGGCGATTTCTTCACCTGTGATTTCTTTATCATGATAAACTTCTTTGCCGTGATCTTCGGCCACTTTTTGCATTTTGATTTTTATCGACCTGCGGGTTACTTTACCAACTATGGTAAAAGCAATAACCAGCAGTGTGAGAGCAGTGAATACTACCAGAATCCCGAAGGCAGATTCCAGTAGTATATCATTGAATTGATTTATCCTCAGTATATTCACTTTGCATTGATTATAATGGAATATTGCAATGCTTTTTGAGTGGGTTGCTTACTTTTTTAGTCTGAAGTGCCTGGAATGCACGAATTACCCGGAAACGGGTATTGCGGGGTTCAATTACATCGTCGATATAGCCGTATGCAGCTGCCTGATAGGGATTTGCAAATTTTTGATTGTAATCTGCAACTTTCTCTGCGATGAATTTTGCTTTCTCTTCAGCATTATTGAACGAAGCAATATTGCGTCCTTCGAGAACTTCGATGGCACCGGATGCACCCATTACAGCAATTTCGGCAGTAGGCCATGCGTAGTTAAAGTCGCCCCGCAATTGCTTACAACTCATCACATCGTGAGCACCTCCGTAAGATTTACGCAGTGTAACAGTTACCTTAGGTACAGTTGCTTCACCGTAAGCAAAAAGCAGTTTTGCTCCATGGATAATGATGCCGGCATATTCCTGACCTGAACCGGGAAGAAATCCGGGTACATCTACCAACGTAAGAATCGGGATATTGAAAGCATCGCAGAAGCGCACAAAACGTGCGGCTTTGCGCGAAGCATCGCAGTCGAGCACACCAGCTAAGAAGCTGGGTTGATTAGCAACAATACCTACCGAAGCACCATTGAACCGAGAAAAACCAACAATGATGTTGCGAGCATAGTTGCGGTGTACTTCAAGAAATTCACCTTCATCAGCGATGGCATGTATTACTTTCTTCATGTCGTAGGGTTGGTTCGGACTGTCAGGGATGATTTCATTGAGTGAATCTTCGAGACGTTCGATGGGGTCGTGGCAATCGTAAACAGGAGCTTCTTCAAGATTATTCTGTGGAAGGTAAGTGAGTAGTTTTCGAATCAGCAGTACGCCTTCTTCTTCATTCTCAACTTTAAAATGCGAAACGCCTGATTTTCCGGCGTGAACGTCAGCACCTCCCAAATCTTCGGTTGATATATCTTCTCCGGTAACTGATTTAACTACTTTTGGTCCGGTCACAAACATATATGAATTCTGTTCAGTCATCATAATAAAGTCGGTGAGGGCAGGGGAGTAAACGGCTCCTCCGGCGCAAGGCCCAAAAATGGCTGAAATTTGAGGTATAACACCTGAAGCGAGAATGTTTCGCTCGAATATTTCTGCATAACCTGCCAAGGAAGTTACACCTTCCTGAATACGCGCTCCTCCCGAGTCATTGATTCCAATCACCGGACAACCCATTTTCATGGCCATATCCATGATTTTGCAAATTTTCTGGGCCATGGTTTCTGACAATGAACCTCCAAAAATAGTGAAGTCCTGCGCAAACACATACACCGTACGTCCGTCGATTGTACCATGTCCGGTCACAACACCATCACCGAGATATTTTTCATTTTCGAGTCCGAAGTGGTTGCAACGGTGTGTTACGAACATATCCAGTTCTTCAAAACTGCCTTCGTCGAGTAACATTTCTATTCTTTCGCGGGCCGTAAGTTTTCCCTTAGCATGCTGTGATGCTATACGTTTCTCGCCGCCACCTAATTTAGCCTGTATGCGTAAATCTATCAGGTTTTTTACTTTTGATTTGTTGTCCATTGTTATGATGATTTTTATCAGTGATTATTTATTGGGGTCTTCACAAAGTTCGGTTAACACGCCAAAGGTCGATTTGGGATGCAAAAAAGCAATGTTCAGACCTTCAGCACCTTTGCGGGGCGATTTGTCGATAAGAGTTACACCTTTTTCAACGAGTATGTCGAGACTTTCCTGCAGACCTTCGGCTGCAAAAGCCAGGTGGTGAATGCCTTCTCCCCTTTTTTCGATGAATTTCCCTACAGGGCCTTCGGGGTCGGTCGATTCAAGTAATTCAATTTTGGTTTGGCCAACCTTGAAAAATGCTGTTTTTACCTTTTGCTCTGTTACTTCTTCTATTGCATAACACTTCAGTCCAAGTACTTCTTCGTAAAACGGAATGGCAGTTTCCAGACTTTTAACTGCAATGCCTAAGTGCTCAATGTGAGTCAATTTCATAAGGAATTGTTATTATGAGATTTGTGAAATATAAATAAATTCAACAGGTTTGTTTGTGGTGTGGAATTAAGTTTTAAAGAAATTTTTCCGCATTTCAAATTTAGGGCAAATTTACACAAAAAATCATTGCAGCCCAAAGAAAAAGCGGATTATTTCTTTTAAAATTTTGAAGTTTAAATTTTATTATGTTTTGTAATGTGTAGATTGCAAAATGGGTTTTTTTTGCATGAAATGCTTAACGTTTTTAGATTGCATCTTTGCATTTGTTTGAAAGTATCATTGGTAAATGAATTTTATGCGGATTTTAACCCGATAAATTATCTTAATGTCACTACTCAAATAGTAAAACATCATGTAGTATATGCTATACCGATAAAACTTATTACTGTGTATTTTGTTTAAACTGTGTAAAATTAAATTTTATTTTTAATGGATACAAATAAAAAAATTCCTAAAGACATTGAAGAACTTGAGAATGAAGAGTGGCTTTATTCGCTTGATTATGTTTTGCAGCAATGGGGACCCGAGCGTGTAGTGGAGCTGCTTCGTCAGTTGCAGGTACGTGCCCACAGGGCAGGTGTAGAACTTCCATTTACAGCCAATACTCCATATATCAATACTATCAGTCGATCGAAACAACCACCCTACCCGGGTAACCGTGAAATAGAGAGACTAATTAAGAGTGTAATCCGCTGGAATGCGATGGCAATGGTGGTTAAGGCCAACAAGAATGAAAGTGGTATTGGTGGCCATATTTCAACCTATGCTTCCGTAGCTACACTTCTCGAAGTTGCATTCAACCATTTTTTCAGGGGAAAAGGTGAAGGACACGATGGTGACCTCATCTACTTCCAGGGACATGCTGCACCGGGAATTTATGCACGCGCTTTCATCGAAGGCCGTCTCCGGCCCGAACAGTTGAATAATTTTCGTCGCGAGTTAAATCCCGGGGGCGGGCTTTCGTCCTATCCTCATCCATGGTTGATGCCGGATTTTTGGGAGTTTCCCACTGTTTCGATGGGTCTGGGTCCGATTATGGCTATTTATCAGGCACGATTCAACCGCTATTTAGAGGATCGCGGACTCAAAACTACATCTCACAGGAAAATTTGGGCTTTCCTTGGCGATGGTGAAACTGATGAGCCTGAAGCTCTTGGAGCTATTACACTGGCTGCCAGGGAAAAACTTGATAATTTAATTTTCGTAATTAACTGTAATCTGCAACGACTCGATGGGCCGGTGCGTGGCAATGGTAAAATAGTGCAGGAGTTGGAAGCGGTTTTCCGCGGTGCTGGCTGGAATGTAATTAAAGTGCTTTGGGGCGGCGACTGGGACGAACTAATCGAAAAGGATACCAAGGGTAAATTAGTGAAAAGGATGGGAGAAATCGTGGACGGTCAGTCGCAGAAATTCTCCATTGCTCCGGGCGATTATGTAAGAAAAGAATTTTTTGGGGTTGATGATGATTTGCTTGATATGGTAAGTCATTTGTCGGATAATCAGATTCGTAAAATGAAGCGTGGAGGACATGATCCCGAAAAGGTTTTTGCTGCTTACAATGCTGCTGTACATCACAAAGGACAACCTACAGTGATTCTGGCCAATACCATCAAAGGATACGGACTTGGCGAAAGTGGTGAAGGTAAAAATATCTCCCATCAACAAAAAAAACTGAATGAAGATGAGTTGAGGGACTTCAGAACGCGCTTCGGAATTCCCATGTCAGACGATGAAGTTGCGAAGACTCCCTTCTATAAACTTCCTGAAGATTCGCCCGAAATGCAATACCTGAAAAAACGAAGGGAAGTGTTGGGAGGGTTTGTGCCACAAAGAATTGTGGATGTACGTCCAATCAAAACACCTCCCGAAGAAGTGTTTGCAGAGTTTTATCAAAGCTCTGAAGGCCGCGAATTATCGACTACCATGGCTTTTGTACGTATTCTGACCAAATTATTGAAAGACAAAGAGATAGGAAAGCTGATTGTGCCTATAGTTCCCGACGAAGCACGTACTTTTGGTATGGAAGCGTTGTTCCGTCAGTTGGGAATTTATTCGCATGTCGGACAGCTTTATGAGCCGGTTGATAAGGAATTACTTCTTTATTATAAGGAAGCCAAAGACGGACAAATTCTTGAAGAAGGTATTACCGAAGCAGGAGCCATGTCTTCGTTCATCGCATCGGGTACTTCGTATGCCACCCATGGCCTCAATATGATGCCCTTCTTCGTATATTATTCGATGTTTGGTATGCAGCGTGTGGGCGACCTGGTATGGGCTGCAGCCGATATGAATGTAAAAGGATTCCTCGTAGGCGGTACTGCCGGTCGCACAACATTGGCCGGCGAAGGTTTGCAGCATCAGGATGGTCATAGTCATTTGCTGGCTTATCCAGTACCCAATCTCGTTACTTACGATCCTGCTTTTGCTTTTGAGTTGGCTGTTATTATACGCGATGGTATCCGCAGAATGTATGAAGAACAGGAAAAAGTGTTCTACTACATTACTATCATGAATGAAAACTATGCTATGCCTGCGATGCCGGAAGGATCGAAAGAGGGTATTCTGAAAGGAATGTATCTTTACAGAAATGGGGTTGAAAATGATAAAAGCCTGACAGCTAACCTGCTGGGTAGTGGTACTATCATGAATGAAACGCTGAAGGCTGCTGAAATTCTTGAAGAGAAATATGGCGTATCAGTAAATGTATATAGCGTTACAAGCTATAAAGAATTACGTAGGGAAGCCCTTGATGTTGAGCGTTATAACTTGCTGCACCCCGATAAAGAGAAAGTGCCCTATCTGTCGACACTCATACACAATGATGGTGTAATTGTAGCTGCTTCGGATTATGTGAAAACGCTTCCCGATTCGGTTGCCAAGTGGTTGCCAAACAGACTTTACAGTTTGGGGACCGATGGTTTTGGTCGCAGCGAAGGCCGGAATGAATTGCGCGACTTCTTTGAGGTGGATGCCAAACATATCGTGTTTACAACCTTATATGCTTTATATAAAGAAGATAAACTTAAATTGGCTGAACTGAAAAAAGCAATGAAAGAACTGGGAATTAACCCGCACAAGTTGAATCCGATGCATGCTTAATATTGATTTGAAATGAAAAGTTTTAAGATTCCAGAATTAGGTGAAAATATAAAGTCGGCCACAGTAATCAAAGTGTTGGTTGATGTTGGCGATAGGGTCGAGCTTGATCAGCCTGTACTCGAACTCGAAACAGACAAAGCTACAATAGAAGTGCCCTCGGATGTTGCCGGACAAGTGACTGAAGTGCTGATTGCTGATGGTGATAAGGTTACGATCGGTCAGGAAGTGTTCCGTTTTGAGGTTGTTGCTGAAGGAGTAAGCAAGGAAGTTGCTGAAGTTAAGGAAGTAGTAAAGGAAGTTAGCGAAGTTAAAGAGGAAGTGAAAGAAGTCAGGGAGGAAGAGAAGAAGAGTGAGGTTACTGTTGCTGTTTCATCGGCTTCGACTAAAACTGCCGACGCTCCGAAAGTGATTCCTGTGGATAATCAACCGCCAATTTTGCAGAATGCTGCACCTGCAGCGCCTTCGGTTCGCCGTTTGGCCCGCGAAATCGGCGTGGATGTAAATTTGGTGAAGGGAAGTGGTCCCGGAGGGCGTATTTTGCTTGATGATGTAAAAACATTCAGCAAAGCACTGCATCAGCAACGTACCGAAATGCAGCACATCAGTGTAGAGCAACATCAGAATCCGTTGCCCGACTTCAGTAAGTTTGGTGAGGTTAAAGTTGAAGCCATGTCGAATATACGCAGGAAAACAGCGGAGCATCTGAGTTATGCCTGGCATACCATTCCGCATGTAACACAATTCGACAAGGCTGATATCACCCAACTGGAAGAGTTCCGTAAATCGTACAGCAAAACGGCTGATAAGTATGGTGTGAAACTTACTGTAACAGCCATCCTTGTAAAGGTAATTTCTTCGGCGCTGAAAAAGTTCCCGCAGTTCAATGCGAGTGTCGATATGCAGAACAAATCCATCGTTTACAAACAATATTATAATGTGGGTGTGGCTGTGGATACCGAACATGGTTTGATAGTGCCGGTTGTTAAAAATGCTGACAGACTTAATATCATCGATATTGCAAAGGAAATCAACGAACTCGCCGAAAAGGCACGCAACAGAAAAGCGTCAGTTGCCGATTTGCAGGGCGGTTGCTTTACCATCACCAATTTGGGTGGTATTGGCGGTACAGCCTTCACTCCAATAGTGAATTCGCCTGAAGTAGCTATTTTGGGCGTTTCGCGTGGTGCCATGGAACCTGTGTATATCGATGGCAAATTTGAAGCGCGACTGATGTTGCCGCTTTCGCTCTCATACGATCACCGCATCATTGATGGTGCCGATGGTATCCGATTCCTCCGATGGGTGATTGAAGCACTTGAGAATCCGTTAAAACTGATTGTAGAAGGTTGAATATTTACCACTAATGTGGTTCAAAAAATAAAAAAAATGAAGTTAGTGGTTATAGGAGGTGGTCCCGGCGGTTATGCAGCTGCTTTTTACGCAGCTGATCTGGGCATGGATGTCACCCTGATTGATATGGAGAAAAATCCCGGAGGTGTGTGCCTGTACAGAGGCTGTATACCTTCCAAAGCTTTGCTGCATGTGGCAAAACTAATCAATGAAACACGGGAAGCAAAACACTGGGGGATAGACTTTGGTGAACCTGAAATCGATCTCGATCAGTTACGCAATTTCAAAAATAAGGTTGTGGGTAAACTCACGGGTGGTCTTGGAGTTCTGACCAAACAGCGCAAGATTCAGTTCATTCAGGGCAGGGCTGCTTTTACATCTTCTCAAACAGTAATAGTGAAAAAGGAGGATGGAAATACTGAAGAAGTGCGTTTCGATAAGGCAATTATTGCCACAGGATCAGTCATTGCAACCATACCTTCGTTACAGGTCGAGAGTAAGCGTCTGCTCAATTCAACCTCAGCGCTCGATTTGCCGGCAATTCCCAAATCATTACTGGTTGTGGGCGCAGGATATATCGGCCTCGAACTGGGTTCGGTGTATGCTGCACTTGGTTCCAAAGTATCGGTGGTTGAGTTTATGGACAGAATTCTCCCGGGTGCCGATCAGGATTTGGTGAGTCATCTGCAGAAAAGACTGAACAACTCTTTTGAAAGAATCATGCTTGAGTCGAAGGTTGTGGCGATTACCGAAGTTGCTGATGGTTTGAGTGTAAAGATTGAAAATAAACAAAATCAGATCGAAGAGATTGTTTATGATTATGTGTTGATGTCGATCGGACGTAAGCCACAAACAGCGGGACTTGGACTTGAAAATACGAATGTGCAGGTTAATGAGCATGGCTGGATTGTGGCTGATAAAACATTGAAAACCAATGATGAGAATATCTACGCCATTGGTGATATTGTGGGTGAGCCTATGTTGGCGCACAAAGCATCGCACGAAGCCCGTGTAGCCGTTGATGCCATTTCGGGCAAGAAAGTAGCGTTCGAACCGCTGGCAATTCCGGCCGTGGTATTTACGGATCCTGAAATTGCCTGGGCAGGTATTACCGAAAATCAGGCTAAGGAAAAGGGGATTAAGTTCGAAACAGCAAAATTCCCATGGGCTGCCAGCGGACGTGCTGTGACCCTCGACCGCAACGATGGTGTGACGAAGGTAATTGTTGACCCGGATACTGAGCGCATACTTGGCGTGGGAATCAGTGGGCCCGGTGCCGGCGAATTAATTGCCGAAGCTGTTTTAGCCATCGAGATGGGTGCAACTGTGAAAGATTTAGCCCTTACAATTCATCCACATCCTACTTTATCTGAAACAATGATGGAAGCCGCCGAATTATTTTTCGGACATTCGTCGCATTTGTATAAGCCATCGAAGTAAAAGTGTTAGTTCTTGTATTTCAATGAAATCCGGCTAGTGTGTACAACACTGCCGGTTTTTTTTTGCCTTTGTAAATCCAAAGCTGATAGTTGTGTCGTCTAATAAAATACAACATTGATGCAGGTTTCCGGAAGTTGTTACGTCAATATGTTTGTATGCTTTTATTTTATTGTCAGGAATAAATACAAAACAAAAAAAGATGAAAATATCATTAACCAAAAAGATTGTACTGATTTTAATGTCAGTTTTTACACTTAATTCTTTTGCAGAAACAGCCTCTGTCATTATCAAAGGTAAGATTGTGGATGAAAACGATAAACCGGTTGAATATGCCAATGCCGTATTGATTAATCCTGCTAATGGTGAAATTCTCAGGGGAGAGATGTCCGACTCCAAAGGCGAATTCAGTATACGAAAAATCGACAAGGGTGAGTATGTGCTTGCCGTAAGTATGCTTGGCTACAACCGCTTCGAATCAGAAAAGTTGATTGTCGATGGAAGAAGAAGCGTTATCGAGAGAAACATTATACTTAGTGAGCGTACCGAAACACTGGGCGATGTGGTAGTTACTGCCAAAAGAGAGTTTATCGAACAGGCTGTCGATAAAATTGTGATTAACCCCTCAGCCTCCATTACTTCTGAGTCGGAAAATGTGTTTGAAATATTGTCTAAGTTGCCGGGTGTGAATGTGGACAATAACGATAACATCACCCTTAAAGGTCTTAAAGGTGTAAAGGTGCTTATTGATGATAAACCGACTTATTTGTCGGCTACACAACTCGCTA
Organism: uncultured Paludibacter sp.; assembly: GCA_964350125.1. GTDB lineage: Bacteria > Bacteroidota > Bacteroidia > Bacteroidales > Paludibacteraceae > Paludibacter. The sequence goes on from CAYGJI010000048.1 coordinate 16,508, forward strand.
CCATGCTTAAAAGTTTGCAGGGCAAGCAGGTTGAGCGGATTGAGATTATCGAAAATCCATCAGCCAGATATGATGCAGAAGGAAATTCAGGCATCATCAATATTAAAACAAAGCATCAGAAATCGCCGGGGTTCAATGGTAATGTGAATGCAGGAATTGGTGTTGCCAGTAAATTAAGGTCGAATGGCGGTATTGATCTGAATATGAATTCCGGAAAATTCAATTTTTACGGTAATTTTTCGAATAATAACTGGGCAGGAATTAATGGAATGGAAGGGCTCAGAAGATTTACCAGTCCGGCGCTTATCGGTGCCCGACAGGAAATCATGACAACAGCCCATTATCGTGGCTCAGGGTTTAATTACAAAACCGGACTTGATTATTATCTGACAAAAAATCATGTGATTAGTGCCATGTTCAGGGGAAACCATGGCAATAATGGCAACACCGACGTAAGTAGTACCGCTTTTTATAATACTGCCCAAATGCTCGATTCGGTACTCAAATCGGATGCAGAATCGAAAAATTCGTGGAAGAATCAGACTTATAATCTCAATTATAAATGGGATATCGACACTCTGGGACAATCGTTGGTGTTCGATATTGACTACGCCCGTTTCAGGTTTAATAATGATAATTCGCAGGAAGGTAAATACTATGATGCTGATGATGTGGATTTAAATCATGATTTGATCGTGAATACCACCCAGGGCAATGATATCAATATTGTTACTTCGAAACTCGATTATGTTTTACCAATTGGGAAAAAGTATCATTTTGAGTCGGGACTGAAAGCCAGTTTTGTAAAAACCGACAGTAAAATTGATATGACCGGCTTCATGACTCAGAGCGATCATTTTGTTTATGAAGAGATGATTCAGGCAGCATATGTAAATGGCCGTGCCATTTGGGGTAAAACCACCATGCAGGTAGGTATGAGACTCGAAAATACCATCTCTAAAGGAACTTCACTGGCAAGTATGAGTGTTACAGATACTACTTATATAAAGTTTTTTCCTTCATTTTTTGTTCAGCAGCAACTTAACGAAAAGCATAGTGTAAACTTCAAGTACAGTTATCGCATTGGTCGGCCGGGTTATCACAGTTTAAATCCTTTTAAGTGGATGATTGATCCGTTTACATACAATGTGGGAAATCCCTATCTGAAACCTCAGTTTACACATACTTCGGGATTAACACACAATTGGCAGAATTTTTTGATTAGTAGCCTGAATTTCAATTATACCAGTGGTTTATTTACCGAAATTATCCGTCAGGATGATGCCTCACGATCAGTGTATCAAACGATGGAGAATCTGAATAATTCGATTGATTTGAGTTTGTCGGAAACCTTACAAATGCAGCCTCTGAAATGGTGGAGATTCAATGGCACTGTAACCGTAATGTATAAAAGCATTTTACTTTCCGACCAGAATCCGGAACCACTTACCCAACTGAGTTTAATGGCTAATATGAACAATTACATCACACTTCCGCTCGGAATCAACATGGAAATAAATGGCCGGTATTCAACACGTCAGCTTGTAAGTAATATTATTGTAAATCCACGCTTCACACTCGATTTGGGTTTCCAGAAAAGGGTGTTCGATAACCATGGAAATATCCGCCTTTCGGTTTCCGATATTTTCAATACCGGACAGAATAGTGCCTATGCAAAATATGATAATGTAGATATTGAGGTGAAGAACCGCTATGACTCACGTCGATTGAACCTCACTTTCAGTTATCGTTTTGGTAAAGATGATTTTAAAACGCGTGCAAATCGGGCTACTTCTTCCTCAGAAGAGCAAAACAGAAGTCAGAAGTAACCAAAAACAATGATTGATGATGTATTAATTCATCATTAATGGTGATATAGGAGCAGGGGCATGATGATTAATTTTGCATCGTTAATAAATTAATTATTTCAGGCACTTATGTTAAACAAATTATTACTTTCAATTGTGTTGTCAGGGGCAATAGTCGTTAATGCCCAGGAAAATCAGTATCAGAATACTGCTGAGAAGCTGATTAATACCGAAGGAAATCTTACCATCGGTGGTTATGGTGAAGTTCATTACAATCAGATTTTGGATAAAGATATTCGCCACAACGGATTACTTGATGTGCATAGAATTGTGATGTTTTTTGGATATAACTTCTCTGATAGAACCCATTTTATGTCCGAAGTTGAATTTGAATACACCAAAGAGTTATGGGTTGAACAGGCATTTATTCAACACAAGTTGAATCGCTATGTTAATTTTCAGGCTGGTTTATTGCTTGTTCCCATGGGCATTATCAACCAGTATCACGAACCTCTGCTTTTTAACGGAGTTGAGCGACCAATTATCGATAATAAAATTGCCCCTTCAACCTGGAGAGAAATTGGTGTTGCTTTGAATGGAAACTATTTACCTTTATCATTAAAATATCAGTTGATGTTGGTAAATGGACCTGCCAGTTTCGATGGAACCAATGGTTTAATGTCAGGTATTCGCGGTATTCGTGATGGTCGCCAAAAGGGATCCAAATCGTATATTAGTTCACCAAACTTTGCAGGGCGGATAGAGTATTTTGGTATATCCGGGTTAAATCTTGGCCTGTCTGGTTATATTGGTAAGTCGCAAAGTAAATTATATGATAAAATGCCTCGTGAAAATGCTGCATTGGTTGCCAGGGCTGATTCTTCTTTGGTAGGTATTTCGATGGTTGGATTGGATGGCCGGTATCAGTCAGGAGCATTTCAGGCTCGTTTTCAGGGTTACTTATCAAGCTTATCAAATACAGAATCGTACAACGTTTTCACCCGTAAAAGCGGACAAGCCAATGATTTGGGAAGTGCCATGTACGGGTATTATGTGGAGGCAGGATATAATGTCTTATCAGGAGTATCAGAATCGGAACTTATTCCTTTTGTAAGATACATGCAATATGACACTCATTGGAATGTAGCACCCGGAATTGCACGAAAAGAGCTTTATCGGGAGCATATTATCACTGCGGGTTTGACATACAAAATTACTCCGGGAGTTGTTTTAAAGGCCGATGTTGATTTTGCTAAAACCGGAGTTGCGACCAAATACACAACTACCCTGAATGCCGGTGTTGGTGTAATGTTTTAAGAAATTTGTTGTTAGTATGTTAGCAGGAAGTGCATTTCAGATGTTGATATAATACATCTGAAATGCTTTCCATATTTTCATTTCAGATGATGAGCTCAAAAATTCAATTAATAATAGCAATGCTGTTTTTGGTACTGGCAGTTAAGTCCATACCCAATGAAACCGACCGCAATTTACAACGCGAGTTAAAAAAGATTTACGGTAAAAATGAATTTATGCTTATGCCGATGAAGATTCCGGATAAATTCAATCCTACCGGAACTTTTCACCAAATTCAGTCATCTTTAAAAGGCAGTCAGTTGCCCGTTTACGTTTATATTGGGCGGGTGAGTACTGTGAGGTCTGCTGCAGCAACCGGAAAAAAATCGGAGAACGCCGAATATTTCGATTATTTCATCCTTTTCAATTCCTCAAGAGCTGTTAGTCTTGTAAAAGTTACTAATTACCAGTCATCCCATGGAGCAATGATCAGTTCACCCGGATGGTTGCGCAAGTTTGTTGGTCACGCTCATCCCAAACCTTTGGAAGTGGGCAGGCAAATTGATGCCATTTCAGGTGCTACTATTTCGGTGAATAATATCACTTTCGATGTCCGTCAAAAGAGTTACATGCTTTATGAAATAGTTTCGAAGTAGTATTCAGGCCGGTTTTCTTTGTGGTTTAGGCTTGCTTGTCCTGTCTCGGTGAAACGAGCCTTTCTTTTTTGTGAATTTCTTATGACCATGTCGGTTGGCTGCCGGGTTATAAGCTGGTGCTTCACCCAACGATTCCGGCATGGGGAGTTTGTGTATTTCTCTTTCCAGAAAATCCTCAATACGGCGAAATTTAAATTGTTCCTCAATAGAAATAAAGGTGATGGAAGAACCCAGATCGCCTGCTCTGGCAGTACGGCCAATGCGGTGAACATAGTCTTCAGCATCGCGTGGTACGTCGAAATTAATGATTAGTGAAATATCGTCGATATCTATTCCACGCGATACGATGTCGGTGGCTACCAGTATGTTGACACGGCTATTCCGGAATTCATGCATGATGTGATCGCGCTGAGCCTGATCGAGGTCGGAATGCATTTCGCCAACCGATAAGCCCATTCTCCGAAAAATTTTGAACAATTCTTTGACCTTGATTTTGGAACCTGCAAAGAGAATCACTTTTTTCCATTCTTTTTCGGCAAAAAGATGTTGTACTAATCCTGTTTTCTGGGATTCGTAACATACATATGCTTTCTGATCGATGCTATCGGGTGGTCGCGATACTGCAATTTTAACTTCTGCCGGGTTGGTCAGGATGGTTTTTGCCAGGGTTCTGATTTTCGGGGGCATGGTAGCTGAAAACATGATCGTTTGACGATTTGCGGGTAGTCTTTTGACTATTTGCATGATATCATCGTAAAAACCCATATCGAGCATGCGGTCGGCTTCATCAAGTATAAAATAACTTACTTCCGAAAAGTCGATGTCATACAGGTTAATATGGGAAAGAAGCCTTCCGGGAGTTGCAATAACTACATCGGCACCATTTTGAAGACCTTTTTTCTGCACATCCCATGCCTGAGCATCGTTTCCGCCATAAACTGCCACCGACGAAAATGGTGTGAAATAGGAGAAACCTTCCATTTGCTGGTCAATCTGTTGTGCCAGTTCGCGGGTTGGAGCCATGATGATGGCATTGATTTTATTTGCGGGATGAGGTTTAGATTGCAAATTGTTTAACAAAGGTAAAATAAAGGCAGCGGTTTTTCCGGTGCCTGTTTGTGCGCAGGCAATTACATCTTTCTTATCTAAAATAACAGGAATAGTTTGTTCCTGAACCGGAGTGGCAACAGTAAAATTCATCGCCCTCAAACCTTCCATCACGGAATCGCAAAGCGGCAGTTCTTCAAATTTCATATTTTTTTTTGAATTAATGTTGCAAAGATAGCGAAAATAAAGGGCTATCAAAAATCTAAATTCGCCGGCTGATACGTCTAATAAAAAGAACAACTTATTAATGCCTTCTAAAA
>CAYGJI010000049.1:0-21235 GCA_964350125.1 uncultured Paludibacter sp.
GTTTTGCATATGGGGCACATGCTCAACAATACCATCCAGGATGTGCTGGTGCGCCGCGCCCGCATGAAAGGCCGAAATGCGTGCTGGGTACCGGGTACCGACCATGCTTCGATTGCCACTGAGGCCAAAGTGGTTGCCAAACTGGCTTCGGAAGGAATTAAAAAAGCCGATTTAACACGTGAGGAATTTCTGGGTCATGCCTGGGACTGGACTCACAAGCACGGGGGCATCATTCTCGAGCAACTGAAAAAGCTGGGTGCTTCGTGCGACTGGGACCGTACTGCCTTTACCATGGATGAGATTCGTTCGGAAAGTGTTATCAAAGTGTTTATAGATCTTTATAATAAAGGCCTGATTTACCGGGGAGTAAGAATGGTTAACTGGGATCCCAAAGCCCTGACTGCCTTGTCCGACGAGGAAGTAATACACAAAGAGGTAAATGGTAAATTATACTATTTGCGCTATAAAATTGAGGGCGAAGACGGATATGCGGTGGTTGCTACCACCCGTCCCGAAACCATCATGGGCGATACTGCCATGTGTATCAACCCAGATGATACACGCAACAAACACCTGAAAGGTAAGAAAGTGCTTGTTCCACTGATTAACAGGTCAATTCCGGTTATTGAAGACAGTTATGTGGATGTTGAGTTCGGTACAGGTTGTTTGAAAGTTACACCGGCACATGATGTAAACGACTATGTTTTAGGAGAAAAATACAATCTTCCTTCGATTGATATTTTCAGTGATAACAGCACACTAAACGAACATGGTGCCATGTATGCCGGCATGGATCGTTTTGAAGTACGCAAACAGATTGAAAAAGACCTGGAAGTGGCGGGACTGATTGAGAAAATTGAGCCTTATCCGCATAAAGTGGGTTTCTCGGAAAGAACTGATGTCATTATTGAGCCCAAATTGTCGATGCAGTGGTTCCTGAAAATGGAAAAGCTCGCCAAACCGGCTTTGGATGCTGTAATCAACGATGACATAAAATTATATCCTGCCAAATTTAAGAACACCTACCGTCACTGGATGGAAAATGTGAAGGACTGGTGTATTTCGCGTCAGTTGTGGTGGGGGCATCGCATTCCGGCGTGGTTCCTGCCACAGGGAGGCTTTGTAGTAGCGGCAACACGCGAAGAAGCTTTCGAAATTGCTAAGCAAACTGTCAATTATACACTTTGCGCTGATGATTTGAGGCAGGATGAGGATTGTCTGGATACCTGGTTCTCGTCGTGGCTATGGCCGATTTCGGTATTCGACGGTATCAATAAGCCGGACAACGAAGACATGCAATATTATTACCCTACCGACGATTTGGTTACTGCTCCGGAGATTCTGTTTTTCTGGGTGGCCCGTATGATCATTGCCGGTTACGAATATGAAGGTAAGATGCCTTTTAAGCATGTGTATCTTACCGGTATTGTACGTGATAAGCTTGGTCGCAAAATGTCGAAATCGCTTGGTAATTCGCCAGATCCGTTGGATTTGATTGCCCAATTCGGGGCTGATGCTGTGCGTCTGGGAATGCTTTTCACTTCACCGGCTGGCAACGATTTACCTTATGATGATTCCCTATGTGAGCAGGGGCGCAATTTCAATAATAAAATCTGGAATGCCTTCAGGCTGGTCAAAGGTTGGGAGGTAGCTGACATTCCTCAGCCTGTAGCTGCAGGGATGGCAGTACGTTGGTTCGATGCGCAATTCAACAAAATATTGCCCGAAATTGATGATTTGTTTGATAAATACCGGTTGTCGGAAGCTTTGATGGCTGTTTACAAACTATTCTGGGACGAGTTCTCATCCTGGTATCTTGAAATGATAAAACCAACCTATCAGCAACCCATCGATAGAACAAGTTACGAAGCAACCCTTGGATTTTTTGACGCTTTGCTTAAAGTTTTGCATCCATTTATGCCTTTCATTACCGAAGAGTTGTGGCAAGCTCTGCAAAGCAGAGAAAAGGGTGAAAGCATTATGACTGAGTTGCAGCCCGTAGCCATCCATCCTGATGAAAGGCTGATTGCAGGATTCGATCATGTAAAAGAAATTATTGCTGGTATCAGAACCATCCGTTTACAGAAGAATATCCCGATAAGAGAGAGTCTCGACCTGCAGATTACAGGAGCACATGATGATGCATTTGATGCTGTGATTAAAAAGCTTTGTCATCTTTCGAAGATTGAGAAAGTGCACGAAAAAGCTGCGGGATCGGTTTCTTTCCTTGCGGGTACTACTGAATATTCCATCCCGGTGGGCAATCTTATTAATGCAGAGGAGGAGATTAAGAAAATGGAAGCAGAGATATCTTATCTCGAAGGATTTCTGTTTTCAGTCAAGAAAAAGCTTGATAATGAGCGATTTGTGTTAAGCGCAAAGCCAGAAGTGGTAGAGTCAGAAAGAAAGAAAAAAGCCGATGCTGAAGCGAAGATTGAATCTTTGAAGGAGAGTATCAGTGCTTTGCAATAACACGAACAATTGGAAAAAAAATGGAAATATCGTATCAGGATTTGTGTATGAAAACCTGCGACATCGCCCGTTCAACCGGTGCGTTTATAGCAGGAGAACGTAAGGGTTTCAGGCAGACCATGATTGAATACAAAGGCTTACACGATTTGGTGAGCTATGTCGATCGTGCAGCGGAGCAGCGCATCATCGATGCCTTGTCGGAGATATTGCCTGGTTCAGGTTTTATAGCCGAAGAAGGTACCGATAACCGGCGTGGCGAAGTGTATAACTGGATTATTGACCCGCTCGATGGAACTACCAACTTCATTCAGGGTATTCCGGTGTACTCGGTGAGTATAGCGTTAATGGAGCATGATGAACCTGTATTGGGAGTGGTATATGAAATTGGTCAGGAAGAGTGTTTTTATGCCTGGAAAGATGGTGGAGCATGGCTAAATGGCAATCCGATACAGGTTTCAGCCTGCAGCGATATTCACAGGGCTTTGCTGGCCACAGGTTTTCCTTATACCAATTTTGATAAACTCGATGACTATCTGAACTTTCTGAAATGGGCAATGCGCAATTCGAGGGGAGTGCGACGTATTGGCTCAGCAGCAGTCGATCTGGCATACGTTGCCTGTGGCCGTTTCGATGCCTTTTGGGAATACGACCTCAAGCCCTGGGATGTGGCTGCCGGTGTTGTGTTGGTCAAAGAAGCAGGAGGATTGTTGTCGGCATTCGATGGTGCAGACGATTATATTTTCGGACGCACTATACTCGCAACCAATCCGCATTTAGAACATATTATCAAAACGGAAATCAATCGATATCTCGCTTAGTTCAATATGTAAAAACTGTGTATCCACAGCTTTATTTTTTCAACTATCAGAAATTGCATGCAGTTTTTACCTTTGAACAGTTTATTCCTATTCTGCCGCAATATCTGAAAAACAGGCCCGGATAATTCTTTATACCTTTCAACGAATTTTAATGCTGGCATTGAAGTCTTTCACCCATCCGGTAAATTCGGGCATCAGTGATAAGTCTCTTTCGAATAAATTTCCCACAACGACTAAGTCGGCTCCTGCATTAAACGCTGTTTCGAGCTTTTGCAGGTCGGTAATTCCTCCGCCCACGATCAGCGGCGAATATAATTTGCTCCTCAGATAGGTGATCATTTCGGACGGAACAGGTTTTTCGGCGCCACTCCCGGCTTCGAGGTAAGTGAGGCGCATCCCGAGCAACTCGCCGGCCAGGGCCGTGGATAAAGCGATTTCCTTTTTATCACGGGGGATAGCACGGGTGTTGCTGATATATTCGGTGGAGCTGGTTTTTCCACCTTCTATTAAGATATAGCTCGTTGGTATTACTTCTATTCCGGAAGCATGTATTTCCTGTGATGATTTGATATGATGACCAATAAGATACTCGGGATTCCGGCCTGAGATTAGTGAAAGGAAGAGCATAGCATCAGCTTTTGGGGTGAAATGCGAAGCATCGCCCGGAAAAAGCACAATATGTGAATCGACTTCTTCGCGTATGATGTCGATCATCGTGTCGAGTGACTTAACAGCATGGCTGCCTCCAATAAAAACCATATCGGGGGTCGATACCTTCATAGTTGCAACAATAGCTGCAAAATTGCGGTTCATGCATTTCTCAGGATCAATTAATACCGCTATGGTTTTCCGGCCTGCTTCCCTGTTCAACAGTAATTCTCTGTATATATTGTTTTTCATCACTCCAATTGTATGGATAATCTATTTATTGTCAATTAATTATTCTATTGCCCAAACCAGCACATAGTTGTCGGTGCATCGATACTGCATCCGGTACATGTTGCCTGTATGCAGATATTCTGCCTGCATTACGCCACTTGATGCAGTTTCGAAAGGGTAAACCCTGAATGAAGTTGCAAAATCGCAGGCATCTTTCCCTATTATCTTATACAAAGCCTCCTTGGCCGACCATATCAGTAGCAAATCATCTGTATTTTCGATTCCCGCAAAATCGGACTTTTCGCCACTGCTCAAAAACCTGCGAGCAACTTTTTGCACATTCCTACCTCTTTTTTCAATGTCGATACCCACTTTGCGAAGCGGATGCAGTACTACAGCCGCATGATGACCGCAGTGCGAAATGCTCAGTTCGTATCCTGGTTCCTGCAGCCGTGGCTTGCCTTCTTTATTATATAACACCACAGGAGTGTAGCCAAAGAAATTTTGTAAAAGCAGTCGGACCATCAGAAACTCCCTCATTCTTTTCGGGTTGCTGATCCGGTTCATCTCTTCGAGATAGAGATCCTCATTCAACAGTTTTCTTCTCAATGAATCATGCTCTTCCTCTGTAGTCCCAATCATAATGATTGCTTCCCCATCCCTGATAATATCGATACTCATTTCCATTTAAAACTTTCCATCAGGCGAATAATATCCCTTTTAATGTAATCCGACACCGGCGCAATCGAATCCTTGTCGGGTGCATCGTTGAAATAAACAGCACCAACCAGGAAATGCCTGGTACTGTCGGTGATTGTGAACTGAGCAACAGAAGCAACATTGCCACTCAGATTGAAAAAAGTGCCATACACTTTTTGTTCGGGATTGCTGTAATAACTTTCACTGATGTCATCAGCCATTAGCTTGTGTTTCATTACCAGTCTGCGGGCATCTTCCGAAAGCTCTGACACATTGTTATTCACGGCTGTATAGCTGCAATAAATCGCTGCATTCAATTCAGGATATAGTATATCCATCCAGTAGGTACCGTTGGGGTTGAGTTTTAAAACAGCCTTTTTCTGTATATCGAAACTAAAGGGCAGGATAGTGTCGCATCGCACATATTCAGGCTCCGGCAGGTCGATTCTGAAATGGCCATAGGGCTTCGGCACAGGATGATTGTGACAGGCTGTAGCCAGTGTTAACAGCAGCAACAGGATAGGTAGTATTTTAATCGACTTTGTTTTTACCATCTTCTCTGATGTAAAGTTTCAGTTTTTTTATCCTGCGGTTGTCGACCGAAAGCACTTTGAAAATATACTTTTTATATGTAATACTCTCATTTTTAGCCGGCATCTCTCCCTTCAGTTCGAGGATGAGACCAGCCAACGTTTCCACGTCATCTCTTATTTTGTAGAAATCATCCTCCTCAATCTCATCGATTTTAAAGAAGTCGTTGAGCTGCATTTTAGCCTCAAAGAGGAAAGTATGACTGTCGATGCGGGTGTACAAGCTTTCCTCATCATCGTATTCATCAGAAATATCGCCCACAATTTCTTCAATAATATCTTCCAGCGTTACTAATCCGGATGTGCCGCCATACTCATCTACAACGATAGCAAGATGCACCCGGTTTTTCTGAAACTCATTAAGCAAATCATCAATTTTTTTTGTTTCAGGAACATAATACGCCTGACGGATAAGACTTTGCCAGCGAAAATTATCGGGTTTATCAAGATGGGGCAGCAAATCCTTTCCATAAAGTATACCTGTAATATTATCGCGGTTGCCCGAAAACACCGGTATACGCGAATATCCTGATTCGATAATCAGATCGAGCAATTTTCGAAAGGATAGTTTGATGTTAGCATCCCTCATTTCAACGCGTGGAGTCATAATATCAACTACCTGAATATTCCCGAATTTGATGATACCTTCAAGAATGCCTGTATCTTCATCATGTTCGTCGGAGGTTAGTTCGAGGGCATGGGATAATTCATTTATCGAGATATTCTGCTTGTTGTGTTTCGAAAGTTTGTTGAACACCGATGAGGTTGAGTTGTGCAGCAGGTAAACAACAGGAGCAAAAACCCGTGCTACAGCAATGAGCAGGGGAGCTGTAAGCGCTGCTACTTTATTGCCTGCTACCGATGCGTATGTTTTGGGCATAATTTCGCCGAAAAGAAGCAGGATGAAAGTGATAAACACCGTTTTGAACAGAAACTCAACCATAGGTGAATTGCCAAAACTAAGCACCGAATCGAGCGCAACGGTGAGCGTCAGGATGAATGCTATATTCACAAAGTTATTCCCGACCAGAATCGTTGCTAAAAGCTTTTGCGGTGATTGCAGTAGTTGTAAAATCCTTTTGTCAGATTTCAATTCACTTTTTTCCATGGCATCCATGTTTTGTGGACTTAGTGAAAAAAACGCAACTTCGGAAGCGGAAATGAGCCCCGAAAGCAATAAAAAAATCAAACTGAGCAGAAGCCAGGTGATACTTTCGGTACCCGGAAGGCGAAAACTAATTTCACAAATTTGAAAAATAAGTAACACGGGAAGTCAGAATAAATTAAAAGTATTAAAAAACAATGCATTGTAACGACTACAAAAGTAACTAATTTTTGTAAATCAGAAACTAAATTTGTATTATGTATGTTATATTTGCAGCATCATACTCACCATAATACACTGCAACATGGAAGATAAGTTAGTAACATTAGCCATCCGCACTTACCACCGGGCACAGATGATCAAGTCAGTGCTCGAAGAAGATGGAATTGAAACAGTGATTCACAACCTGAACATCGAGAACCCCGAAATGGCTGTAGGTGTGCGGGTGAGAATCAAACAAAGTGACCTGCCCCGTGCACTAAAAATCGTGGAAGAAATGGAAAGTGCGTGGGAGGAGGAAAAGCCCGTCAGGAAGCGAAAAACAGTACTTATTCCTGTCGATTTCGCTGATCATGTGCCGCAAACCATCGATTTTGGATTCATGATGGCCCACAGGATGGAAGCAGAAGTTGTTTTTTTGTATGTCTATTTCAGTCCGGCTTTTACCATTTCGATGAATAATGATGTGAGCACTTACAGCATCAGCGACGGTGAATTGCTTCGGCGTATCATTAATTCGGCCAATGCGGATGTGGAAAATGCGAAAAACCTGATTCACAGGCGCATACAAGCAGGGGAACTTCCTGATGTAAAATTCAGCTTTGAACTAAAAGAGGGGGTGCCCGAAGATCAGATTCTCGATTTTTGCAAAAAGCAACTACCTGAGTTGGTAGTCATAGGCTCCCGCGGAAAGAAAATCAGCAATGAACTGATTGGGAGTGTAGCTGCCGAAGTAATGGAAAGTTGCAATGTGCCTGTTTTTACCATACCAATGCAAATGAAACACAGCAGCATTTCAGATATCCGGAGTGTTGCCTTTATCACTAATTTTAATCAGAAAGACCTGATTGCAATTGATAAGGTAATTTCCACTTTTCTGAGTGATGGGCTTGAAATTTATTTTATTCACGGTTCACAAAAGAAAGACCTATGGGATGAAGTGATGCTTTCGGGTATCAAAGTGTATTTTGAAAAGCATTATCCGGGAGTTAAAACCCATTATGCGCTTGTAGAATCAACTGATTTGCCCGAGAAAATTGATGAGTTTGTTGCCAGTATGAAGGTCGATGTTTTAGCTTTCAATTCCCGTCGTAAAAACCTGCTGGCAAGGATTTTCAGTCCAGGGCTGGCTTATAAAATGATTTACCATTCGGATACCCCCTTATTTGTTACACATATATAGCAATTAAACATTGCCTCATTACTGACATCACATATCAACAGGAAAAAAGAAACAAACCTCCGGTTGCACATCGACAACCGGAGGTTTGTATTAAAGTGATGACCATCAATTAATTATGCCGGATGAATTGCTTCTGACGGACATACATCAGCGCAGGTTCCGCAATCGGTGCAGATTTCCGGGTCGATTACATAGATGTCACCTTCTGAGATTGCATCAACCGGACATTCACTGATACATGATCCGCAAGCAATACAATCTTCGTTAATTACGTAAGCCATTGTTGTAAAAAATTATTGTTAGTACTAATTAGCGCTACAAATGTAGGGAATTTTCCTATTTCTGAAAAATAATTTTCTAAAAATTCCTAAAGGGTTACAAGAAGAGTTCTGCTGCGTCATTAAATTGTATTTTTGCAAACTCAACAGTCATTCACTTTTTTAATGATATAAAACCCTTTTTTCATGAAGATTGCAGTTTTTTCCCGACTTTTTATTATTGTTTCGATGGCCTTATCGGTATTAACTAACATGTATGCCGCAAAACCACAAAAAGTGCCGGCCAGTCGTTTTTCTGTACGTTTTGCCGACTCAGAAATGAAACGTTTCCCCGAAGCATGGCAGTTTGATCATGGAAAACGTTTGTTTTTTGGTTACACCCAGGGGCTTGGCACCAAAGCCATGTGGGAAATGTGGAAATATACCGGCGAGAAACGATATGCCGATTATGTATTGCAGTGGGCTGATACTGTCATTAATAACGACGGAACAATCCATATGTATAATAAAAATGCATGGAATCTCGATTTTATCAATTCGGGCAAAACGATACTCAATGTGTACGAATATACCCGTGCTGAAAAGTATAAAATTGCAATCGAAGATTTGATTGATCAACTTGCCAAACAGCCACGCACAACGGAAGGTGGCTATTGGCACAAGCAGATTTATCCGTATCAAATGTGGCTGGATGGCATTTATATGGCTTCACCTTTCATGGCGCAATACGGACAAATGTTTGGAAAACCCGAATGGATTGATGAGGCCGTGCATCAGGTAACTCTTTGCTTCAAAAGATGTTATGATGATAAAACCGGTCTGCTGCATCATGCATGGGATGAGAGTAAAAGTCAACGTTGGGCAAATCCGCATACCGGTCAATCTACAACTTTCTGGGGGCGCAGCATGGGTTGGTACTACATGGCCGTGGTGGATGTGCTCGATTTTGTACCACTGAACCATCCGCGCAGAAATGAACTAATTCAAATTGTGCAACATCTTGCCAAAGTACTTCCTGCTTATCGCGATAAGGACGGTTTGTGGTACCAGGTTCCGAATCAGATAAACCGCGAAGGAAATTACGCAGAAGCATCTGTAAATACCCAGTTTATGTATGCCATGGCCAAGGCTGTTAATAAAGGTTATATCGATAAGAAATACCGCAAAACTATAGAGCAGACGTTCAGGGGGCTTCAAAAACGTTTGCTGAAAACAGAAAAAGATGGCAGCCTTACGCTTATTCAATGTTGTGCAGTGGCCGGACTTGGTGGTAATCCGTACCGCGATGGCAGTTATGAATATTACATCAACGAACGAATACGCGAAAACGATGGGAAAGCAACAGGACCTTTCATTCTTGCGTGTATAGAATTACATAAATAAGTATATATATACATGCCTTTCGGTTTCTGGTGTTTTATTTGGTTATTATCTTTGTAAACCGGATTATTAACAGATAATAATTAAAATCATGAAGCACCTGTTATCACTGATTGGCTTAACATTAGCCCTGTTATTGAATGCACAGCAAACCGAAGTGCAGTATTTGTCGGGCACTGGCCTGAACGAAGAGAAAGAGTGGAAATTTTACTGCAGCGACGGACTCAACAGCCGTCAGTGGTTGCCCATAAAAGTACCATCACAATGGGAAATTCAGGGTTTTGGGGAATATACATATGGCCGGTGGTATAAGGCCGGATTAGCTAATCCGTCGATGGAGCAGGGTACATATCAATATAACTTCAGCGTTCCTGCGAAATGGAAAAATAAATCGGTTTCTATCGTATTTGAGGGTGTGATGACCGATACCGAAGTAAAAATCAACGGAAAATCCGCCGGAGATATTCATCAGGGAGGATTTAATCGTTTCAGTTACAATATATCCGATAAGCTGATTTATGGCAAGGACAATCTGCTCGAAGTAAAAGTATCGAAACATTCGGCTAACCGATCGGTGAATGCTGCCGAGCGTCGCGCCGACTGGTGGCTTTTCGGTGGAATTTACCGACCCGTTTACCTCGAAGCCCGACCCGAAGTGCATATTGAACGCATTGCTGTGGATGCCCGGGCAGATGGAACACTGAATGCAGAAGTTTACACCACACCGCTTCCTTCAGGTTATTCCATTGCTGCATTGATCGAGCCATTACACGGCAAAAATCCTTTCAAACCGGTGAGTTTCAAAACAGAAAAAAGCAATAGCAAACATTTGGTTAGTTCCAAATGGAATAATGTTTCTGCATGGACTCCTGAAACACCTCATCTTTACAATCTTACAATATCTTTGAAACGAGGTAGCCGAACGATACATGAGCATACCGAACGAATCGGATTCCGCACTGTGGAATTCCGACCACGCGATGGTATTTATGTGAATGGAACCCGCATCGTAATGAAGGGCATCAATCGCCACTCTTTTCATCCCGACGGAGGTCGTTGTACCAACAGAAAAATAAGCCTGGAAGATGTAAAACTCATCAAAGAGATGAATATGAATGCCGTGCGTTTCCATTACCCTCCGGATAAGCATTTTTTGGATATGTGCGATTCGTTGGGTTTGTTTGTAGTGAACGAACTGGCCGGATGGCAGGATCCGTACGATAATAAAGTCGGACCAATTTTGCTTAAATCGATGGTTACACGCGATGTTAATCACCCTTCTATAGTGCTCTGGAGCAACGGCAACGAAGGCGGATGGAACTATACTCTGGACCCGCTTTTCAGAGAGTTTGATCCGCAGAAAAGGCACGTAATTCATGCCTGGGCCGATTTTGATGAGCTCGATACACATCATTATCCTGCATATCAAACCGGTGTGGCACGTTTCAATAATGGATATAAGGTTTTTTTACCAGCAGAGTTTATGCACGGCATGTACGATCAGGGTCATGGTGCAGGACTTGAGGATTTCTGGAAAAAATATACTGAGAGTGACTTGTTTGCCGGAGGTTTTATGTGGGATTTTTCCGACAATGCAGTGAAAAGGGTCGATAAAGGTGGCATCCTCGACTCGGAGCAATTCAATGGCACCGATGGAATTCTTGGCCCATATCGCGAGAAAGAGGGTAGTTACTTCACGGTTCGCGAGATTTGGTCGCCCATTCAGATACGCCCGTTTATGATTACTCCCTCGTTCAAAGGTGAGATTTTTGTAACCAACGATTATCTTTTTTCTACACTCGAAGGTGCTAAACTGAAATATGTATTGAAACAGGTTGGTTTGCCCGGTGCATCGCCTCAGCAACAGGAAATTGAGACCGGCGAAGTAGTGCTTCCCGCAATTCAGCCACGGGAAACCTGGAAAGTGAAGATTCCTGTATCACCTGCGTTTTTCAATGCCGATGTGCTCGAAATTTTTGCAGTGAATAAACACGGAACAACCATTTGCAACTGGACCTATCCGGTGATTACTGCACCGCGTTATCTCGATAAATATCTGAAAAAGACTGAAAGCCAGAAAAAAGCTGCTTTGAAAGCTGATTCCAACACAGTGACTCTGAGTGCGTCGGGAATCAATGTGGTTTTCAACGCCAAAGATGGCAATATCGCCGCAATAACCAATGCTAAAGGAAAGGTGTCGTTTGAAGGTGGACCTGTAGCGGTAGGGATCAAAACCCGTTTCAATCAGACAAAGAGCCGCATGGAAGGCAATGTGGCCGTGGCAACCTTCTTCTATTTCGGAGGTGTGGATTCAATCCGTTGGGAGATGCATCCGGATGGCAAGTTGAAAATGTCGGCTGTTATGCTCACCCGCGCCAATTTTGGCGGAGGTTTCGATGATTCGTTTATGGAGGAGAATATTCCCGTATTCGGGCTCACTTTCAACTATCCTGTAGAACAGGTGAAAGGCATGCAGTGGTTTGGGCGCGGTCCGTACAGGGTATGGAAAAACCGAATCAGGGGCACCAATTATGGTTTCTGGCAAAAAGCTTATAATAATACCATCACCGGCGAAAGTTTCGAAAGTCTTATATATCCGGAGTTTAAGGGTTATCACGCCAATCTTTACTGGGCCAAAATGCAAACACGCGAGTCGGACTTTAATATTTACAGTGCGAGCGATGGCGTGTTTTTCAGGGTATTTACACCCGAAGAACCAAAGTTCCGTCAGGATGGCAAAAACACCATGCCCGATTTTCCCGAAGGGGATCTTTCGTTCCTGTACGAAATTCCGGCTATCCGCTGTTTCAAACCCGTTCATCAGCATGGACCCAATAGCCAGCCTTCTTCTATTCGTATTAAAAAAGGTGATGAAGGAGTAAAAATGCATTTAATTTTTGATTTCAATTAATTGTTAAAACCACATGAAGCGCATATTTAGTGGAATACTCATCGTACTTGCTGTTTTTCAGGCTTTTGCCAACGATGCTGCTTGGCCTGAAGTCACAACTGAAATGAAGCCCGGTACACGTTGGTGGTGGCTCGGAAGTGCGGTCGATAAACGTAATCTGACCTACAATCTCGAACAATACGCCCGTGCAGGCATGGGAGCCGTCGAAATTACTCCCATTTATGGAGTGCAGGGCAATAGTGATAACAACATCTCCTATTTGTCGCCCGAATGGATGAACATGCTCGGTCATACAATTAGCCAAACCAACCGTTTGGGAATGCTTACCGGCAAGAGCACCGGCACAGGATGGCCTTTTGGAGGGCCTGATGTAAGCCTCAATGATGCAGCTTCAAAACTTTTTATACGTAGGTGGAAGCTGAAGGGCGGTGACGCTTTCAAAGAAACTATTCGCCCAACGGAAAAAAATCAACTCGAAGCACCTTTGTTACGACTGATGGCTTATTCGGGGAAGAAAGTGCTGAATATTACTGCAAATGTCAACGCCAATCATCAGATTGAATGGAAGGTTCCATCCGGCGAGTGGGAAATTATCGCTGCGTTTAACGGAAAAACCTTTCAGAAGGTAAAGCGTGCTGCTCCCGGAGGTGAGGGTTATGTGATCGATCATTTCTCTAAAACTGCTCTTCTGAATTATCTCGGGAAATTTGAAAATGTATTTACAAGTTCAGGAACGCCCTGGCCCCATCATTTTTTTAATGATTCGTATGAAGTTTACGGGGCCGACTGGACTGCAGATTTGTTTGAACAGTTTGAACAAAGGAGGGGTTATAAACTCGAAAACTACCTGCCTGCATTTCTGTCTGAGGTTAGAAATGAGCTAACTTCCAGACTGATAGCAGATTATCGTGAAACAATTTCGGATATGCTGCTCGAAAACTTTACCCAAACCTGGTCGGGTTGGGCAAGAAAACATGGCAGCAAAACCCGCAACCAGGCACATGGGTCGCCGGGCAATCTTATCGATATCTATGCTGCGGTGGATGTTCCCGAATGCGAGGGTTTCGGGTTGTCCGACTTCAATATCCCCGGTTTGCGAAAAGATTCGCTGACCCGCAAAAACGATTCTGATCTTTCGATGTTGAAATATGCATCGTCGGCTGCGCATATTGCCGGACGACCTTTGGTGAGTTCTGAAACATTTACCTGGCTTACCGAACATTTCCGCACTTCGCTGGCACAATGCAAACCCGACCTCGATCTGATGTTCGTTTCGGGTGTGAATCACATGTATTTTCACGGAACTCCCTATTCGCCCCGGGAGGCTGCCTGGCCGGGCTGGCTGTTTTATGCCACCATCAATATGTCGCCATCCAATTCTATCTGGAAAGATGCTCCGGCTCTTTTTCAGTATATCACCCGCAGTCAGTCGTTTTTGCAGTATGGTAAGCCCGATGCCGATTTCCTAATGTATTTGCCGATATATGACGTGTGGAATGAGCAAAAGGGACGTTTGCTGATGTTCGACATTCACAGCATGGAAAAGCGAATGCCCGCATTTATCGAAGCTGTGCATACAGTTTACGAAAACGGTTACAATGTGGATTATATTTCCGACCGCTTCATACTCAGTACACAGGTAAAGAATGGTTTGCTGATTACGGAAGGAGGCAGTGTTTACAAAGCGCTGGTACTTCCCAACGTAAAAATGATGCCACTAAAAGTAATGCAGCATATTGCTTCGTTGATAAAAGCAGGTGCTAACATCGTGATGCTCGATCATATTCCTGCCGATGTGCCCGGCTTGTTTAATTACAAGCAAAACAGCCGCAAAATGAAATCGCTTATTGCCCGATTGCGACTACCTTCCGATTTAACTAAACCACACGTTACTATTTCAGGGAAAGGGAGAATCATCACCGGAAAAAACAATATCGAAACCCTGCGTAAAGTCGGCGTGAAATCGGAAGATATGATTACCGGTCACGGATTACACATGATTCGCAGAAAACACATCGATGGGCATCACTATTTTGTAAGCTGCCTGAAGGATAAACCCGTGAACGATTGGGTAAAATTGGCTGTCGATGCACGAACTGTATTGTTTTACAACCCCATGAACGGGGATGTGTCAGCCGCAAAGGTGCGCAAAACCCAAGGTGCCACTGAAGTGCTCCTTCAACTTGAACCCGGAGAGTCGATCATTTTGAAAACCTTTGCAGATAAAGAAGTTCAGGCTCCTGCACATCATTACCTCAACAATCCGCAAATGGTAAAAATGGACGATTTGCAGTGGAATTTACATTTTGCTCACGGTGAGCCTGCAGTATCTGAAATGTTCGTTTTGCCGGCTTTACGGTGTTGGACAGAATTGGGCAACACAACATTGCAGGAATTTTGCGGAACAGGGGTTTATACAGCAGATTTTGTAATTGAAAAATCAGAAAAAGCCGTGTATATGCTCGAACTGGGCGATGTGCGTGAAAGTGCGAGGGTATTTATCAACAACAGGGAGGCAGGAGTGCTTTGGGCTGTGCCATACCGTTGCAGGATTGAAGATTTTCTGGTACAGGGGAAGAACAACATCAGGATAGAAGTGACCAATCTTCCGGCCAATCGCATTGCCAGATATGACAGAGACAAAGTGAACTGGCGCATATTCAATGAGATTAATATGGTGGACATCAAATACCGCAAGTCAGATTATAGCAATTGGCTGCCTGTGCCGGGTGGTTTGCTGGGTCCGGTGCAACTGCTAAAATACCCGCTGTGAAATATTACCATTTTACAGAGTGATTATATCAAAAAATATAGGTCTGTAAACTTTAATCCGCACTATATTTGTGCCCATCAATACCATAGAACATTTATGAAGAAATATTATTTTGCTGTAGATTTGGGCGCTACGAGTGGCCGCACCATGCTTGGAATCGTTGGCGACGACTCAGTTCAGTTAGAAGAAGTGAACCGTTTTCCAAACAAAATCATTGAAGTTAACGGACATTTTTATTGGGATATCCTCGCTTTGTATCAGAATATCCTTGACGGATTGAAAATCGTTGCCGGTAGAAATATTGATATCTCCTCCATTGGCATTGACACCTGGGGTGTCGATTTTGTGTGTATCGATCCTAATGGTGAAATAGCTGCCAACCCCTACAGTTACCGCGACCCGCATACTAATAATGCTCAGGAACTGTTTTTTCAGTCGGTACCCAAACAGGAAATATATAACAGTACAGGCATTCAGTTTATGAATTTCAACTCGGTATTTCAGCTGGCCGCCATGAAGGAGGCAGGTTCGTTTGCTTTGTCGTCAGCCTCGAAAATACTTTTTATGCCCGATGCATTATCGTACCTGCTAACCGGCAATGCGGTGGCTGAATATACCATTGCGTCAACATCGCAAATGCTTGATGCCCGTAAGCGCAGATTCGACCCAGTAATTCTGGATGCTTTGGATTTGGATGAGTCGCATTTTGGCGAACTGGTTTACCCGGGAACCGTAATTGGTACACTTACACCCGAAGTTCAGGCACAAACCGGACTGGGAGCTGTGCCTGTTGTTGCAGTGGCCGGTCATGATACCGGAGCTGCCGTTGCTGCTGTTCCTTCACTGAATGAAAATTTCGCTTATCTAAGCTCCGGCACCTGGTCTCTGATGGGCATTGAAGCACAACAACCCATCATCAACGAAGATAGTTTTGCTTACAATTTCACAAACGAAGGTGGTGTTGATGGTACTATCCGTTTCCTCAAAAATATTTGTGGTATGTGGCTGCTCGAAAGATGTAGGGCCGAATGGGGAACCGATTCGGAAGATAATGCCTATCCCAAACTGATAGCCGATGGCCTGGCTGCACCTGCCTTTGTGTCGTTCATCAATCCCGACGACCCGGCGTTTGCCAATCCCACATCGATGGTGAAAAGCATTCAGGAGTATTGCCGCAAAACCGGTCAGCCGGTACCCGAAAGCAAGGCGGCCATCACCCGCTGCATCTTCGAGAGTCTGGCTCTGCGTTACCGTCAGGTGTTCGATATACTCAGACGTTTTGCCGATTTCGAAATTAATAAACTGCATGTGATCGGCGGCGGTTCGCAAAATAAAATGCTAAACCAGTTTACAGCCAATGCACTCGGAGTGTCGGTGGTTGCCGGGCCCGTGGAAGCCACTGCCATCGGTAATGTGATGGTTCAGGCCAAAGCCGATGGATTGTATAAAGACGTGCAGGAAATGCGCACCAATCTTTGTAGTTCAATCAAACTAGATAATTATCTGCCTGAAGATGAGGAGGACTGGACAGGAGCTTATGTGCGGTTTGTGGAAGTGGTTTTGTGAGAGAGCCAAGAGCCAAGAGCCAAGAGCCAAGAATCAAGATTAAAGAATAAAGATCGAAGATAAGAATTTTAGATATCAACTATAACAATCAAAAAGGACTAGTATTATGAATGAACAAATTGTAAAAGCATACGAATTGGCGAAAGTGCAGTATGCAGCTGTGGGCGTAGATGTGGACGAAGCTTTAGCACAGCTCGATACGCTGTCTATTTCGATGCATTGCTGGCAAACCGACGACGTGAAGGGATTTGAAGGCGACGGCGAGCTAACAGGCGGTATTGCTGCAACCGGAAATTATCCGGGAGCTTCGCGCACCATCGAAGAGCTACGTGCCGACATCGAGAAAGTAATAACCCTTATCCCCGGCAAACACAGATTGAACCTCCATGCCATTTACGGCGATTTCGGTGGAAAATTTGTTGACCGCGATCAGATTGAACCAAAACATTTCCAAAGCTGGATCGACTGGGCCAATAAAGTGGGTTTGAAACTCGATTTTAACTCTACTTTCTTCTCACATCCGAAATCGGCTTCAGGTTTTACGCTGAGTAGTCCCGACAAAGACATTCAGGCATTCTGGATGGAGCATCTCCGTCGTTGCCGCATCATTGCTGCCGAAATGGGCCGTCAGCAGGGATCTCCCTGTATCCACAATATCTGGATTCCCGACAGCACCAAAGACCGCACTGTTGATCGTTTGGGTTACCGCGCCAATCTGAAGTATGCGCTCGACACTGTACTGGCCGAGAAAATGAATCCCGAATATATGAAGGATTGTGTTGAATCGAAACTGTTTGGTATCGGCGGCGAAAGCTACACCGTAGGTTCGCACGAGTTTTATCTGGCATACGGAGCTCAGAACAACATGATTGTAACACTCGATGCCGGTCACTTCCACCCAACGGAAGTTATTTCCGATAAAATTTCGTCATTCCTGCTTTTCCTTCCCGAAGTGATGCTGCATGTGAGTCGTCCTATCCGCTGGGATTCGGACCACGTGGTAATTCTCGACGACGAGTTGCAACACCTGACACAGGAAATTGTACGTTCCGGTCAGATGCATCGTGTGAATGTGGGTCTCGATTATTTCGATGCTTCCATCAACCGCATTGGTGCTTATGTGGTAGGTATTCGTGCCACCCAGAAAGCATTCCTGATGGCTATGCTCGAACCCATTGCCAAATTGCGCGAATATGAAGCCAACGCTCAGAATTTTGAACGTCTGGCACTGCTCGAAGAAGCGAAAGCATTGCCCTGGTCGGCTGTGTTTAATTACTATTTAGCCAAGAACAATGTTCCGGTTGATTTTATTCCGGAGGTTCAGGCCTACGAGCGCGAAGTAACTTTGAAACGCGGTTGATATGGAAATCATCATCGGTTTACTGATTATTGCGGTGGGTAGCATGGGGCAAAGCAGCTCCTATGTACCCATCCGCAAGGTGAAAAACTGGGCATGGGAAAGTTTCTGGCTGATGCAGGGAGTTTTTGCATGGCTGGTTTTTCCGTATCTGGGAGCATTGTTGGCTGTTCCCGAAGGTTATTCGCTTGGAGAGATCATCGCTTCGGGCGATGATGCCATGTGGAAAGCTGTATTCTTCGGTGCGCTCTGGGGCGTGGGTGGTCTTACTTTCGGACTCAGCATGCGGTATCTGGGTATTGCGCTCGGACAATCCATTGCGCTGGGTACCTGTTCAGCTTTTGGTACGTTGATTCCTGCACTGCTGGCCGGTCGTAACCTTTTCGAAGGCGAAGGTCTCATCCTGCTCATCGGAGTAAGTGTGGCTATTGCCGGTATTGCTGTAATTGGATTTGCTGGTAGTTTGCGTGCTAAAAACATGACCGAAGAGCAGAAAAAAGCAGCAGTGAAGGATTTTGCTTTGGGAAAAGGTTTGCTGGTGGCTCTGCTGGCCGGTGTGATGAGTGCATGTTTCAGTCTCGGACTGGATGCAGCCGAACCCATCCGCCTTGCTGCCCTCGAACTTGGTTCCGATGCACTGTATGCCGGTTTGCCGGCCATCCTGCTGATTACTTTCGGTGGTTTTCTGACCAATGCCGTGTATTGCCTCTATCAGAATGTAAAAAACAAAACCCTGACCGATTATACCAAAGTATCAGGCAAGGTGTTGGCAAACAACCTGCTCTTCACAGCACTTGCCGGTATCCTGTGGTATTCGCAGTTCTTCGGACTTACACTGGGTAAAAGCTACTTCGCCGAAGGCAGCATCATGATGGCATTCTCATGGAGTATCCTCATGTCGCTCAATGTGACTTTCAGCAATGTGTGGGGCATTCTCCTCAAAGAATGGAAGGGAGTGAAGAGCACAACGATAGCTGTATTGGTAATCGGGATGCTGATTCTTATTTTCTCGCTCATTATGCCGGAGTTGCTGAGATAATAGTAATTCCTCCGCAGGAATAAAGATGAAAGGAATTTCACCCATTTTCTTTTTTTTTGAGAAAAGGAAGAAGAGGGGTGAATTTTTCTTTTAATTGCTGAATTGATTGACAGTTTGATTGTCAATTTTTTGAGAGATCAGGTAGTAAATGTTTAGCAAGCAACAAGAAGAAAAATCTCAAAGTGCCGTGTATTTAACAATAAGTCAAATAGCTGTTTGTGAATTTATTAGCCCCAATATTACTTTGCCCGCATTTTTTCCTGTTTATTTTCATGATTGCAAAACCAACTTTCACGGAAAATCATGTAAAATAATATTTTATTTGCCAACTAAATATATTTTTTCGGATTATTTGTGTACCTTTGACGCCGGAACAATCGGGTTTTTATTTGAATCCTTACATAGCAGTGCTTTGTTTCGCCTTTTCGGCGATTCTTCTCATCGTTAAAATCGAAATCAAAATCAACTTTCTTGTTTGGATTGAAGCTTAACCGGCGGGTGTTTAAGTATCTGTGTGTTAGGTTGGTATTTCCGTATTTATTTCAAAAAAAAACAATATTGAATGGCAATTTCGTACAACAAAAAAGAATTAGAGAAGAAGAAACAAACAAAGAAACTCGAAAAGCAGAAGCGCAAAGATGTGCGTAAGGCGCAGGGTGGCAGCGGATCATTTGATGATATGATTGCCTATGTGGATGAACATGGAATGCTTTCCAGCACACCGCCCGACCCGGATAAAAAGAAAAAAGTCAATCTGGTCGATATTTCGGTATCGACGCCCAAAAAAGAGTATGTAGAAGCAGTACCGCTGAAGGGCAGGGTAGAACATTTCAATCAGGATAAAGGTTATGGCTTTATCAAGGATATGCTCAGCACCGATAAGTATTTTTTCCATGTCAGCAATGCTCCTGCCAACCTCACTGAAGGTTCGGTTGTGTTTTTCGATACCGAACGTGGCCCCAAAGGTATGAATGCCGTGAATATCACCCTTGAAAACAAATAAAGAATTTTCCCAACAATAACAATTTTAAAAAGTAAAAAATGAACATTTATGTTTCCAACCTGAGCTATGGCACATCGAGCGATAGCCTGCAGAGTTTATTTGCCAGATTTGGCGAAGTAACATCAGCCAACGTAATTAAAGACAGAGAAACCGGAAGATCACGCGGTTTCGGATTTGTAGAAATGACCAACGACACAGAAGCACAAGCTGCTATCAACGAACTGAACGATACCGATTTCGAAGGTAAAACCATCAGTGTTAATGTGGCCCGTCCGAAAACCGAACGCCCTGCTTACAATCAGCGTGGTGGTTATGGTGGTGGTGGCGGTGGCAACGATTATAACAAAAGACGTTACTAATCTGTGCTCTGAATACTGTATCAGCAATAACGCAACTCATCGAAATGCCGTAAAAAGTACACGATGATCCGCATATCTTAAAAAAGCCTGTTGTTACAACGGGCTTTTTTGTGCTTATATTAATTGAAAAGTATACCTCTTATTAACCCAACTTGCGCAAAAATCAATTCCCTGAAAAAAAAACAGCATTTTTTATATGTTTTATATTCAGTCATATGCATGTGTAATTAGAAATTAAAAATCACCAGTTTTTGGCAAATGATTTTCACCAGTTTTTCGCAAGTGTAAATCACCAGTTTGTAACTGGTTAATAATTTAGGTTTAATCGTTAATCGTGTGAAATAAGGATAAATTGCCATTGAAAAAGAGAATTGCCAATAGCCATACACAATGCTGCAAAATTTTCAACTATGAAATCATCGCATGGGGTTGAATCGCATGGGGTTAAAACCCCACGCTACAATCATATCGTTCGTCGCTATGCGACTTTGAACGTAATTGAGCGATGTGTGTGTTAACAAGTGGCATCGCCACGACCGATAGTGTGCCGGGAAGCAGAACATCGGCAAATAACGTTCTGCATGCTGTAAATAAGATGGTGGAA
>CAYGJI010000050.1:0-21058 GCA_964350125.1 uncultured Paludibacter sp.
CAGGGTATCACCGGTTTTTCATCCACGGAGAAAACGAGTTGAAGGCTTCGCTTCACTGTGTGATACTAATTGTTTGTTCACCGGAGTGCGCAGTTTCATGAAAAAATGTGCATCAAATATATCCCTGTTTGCCAATTCATTACGATCAAGCAAAGCACAAAGTTTGTGAGCAAACATATCCGGCAATACCATCACTTTCATGCGAACACCCAACAGACTTATAATTTCATACTGATTCTCAAATATACGATTTGAAATTTCAATTTTGAGCTTGCGTTCTCCAATACCGTAGTCAAGTGCAATTAATGGCCCGTTAAATTTGATTGCTTCATCGTGAATTTTTCCGAAGTTCAATATAATATTCCAGACTTTCTGATAAACTGTATCCTCATATTCTTTATTCAACAGATTAAAATGCAAATCGACCGAAAATCTCGGCAGATCATAAAAAAACATGAGGGCAGTACCGCCTTTAAATCCCAGAAAATTAGCCAATTCAATATCATCATAAATTTCTTTCAGGATTTGCAACATTAAAAACTTGTGCTTGTTTAAGTCAATCATAGTTAAAAAGCTTGGTTACACGTTTGGTTAATATTTTTGATTGGTAAAGGGGTAATAATCTAAACACCAAACTCACATCAATTGAATTAAGATTGTCAAAATTATAATGACTGTTCAGATAAAGAGCATCTAACAATGCCCTTTCAGGTGTTGCCATACTGATTCCCTTTTCATCTGTGATTATTCCGGAGGTATCTGCTAAAATTTCATTTTTAATTTTCCGATAAGATAGGGTAACACCTTGAATTTCAATCTTTCTTGTTTGATAACTAATAACAGTTGTTTGTGAATCGAACTGAAAAGTAATACCTGCTTTTTGAAGTACATATTCCAGTGAGATGTAGGATGGCGTATATAACAAGCCAGCCAATTCGAGCATGTTATATCCGTATTTTGCATAGATGCCCTTTCTGGGATTTAGCAGTTTGCTTTTTTGAACATAATAATTGAGCCGTTTATTGAGTGATTCAAAATTCGTTTCCCCAATCAACATGGCAATGTCATTCAGCCGAAATACAGTTTTGTTGTTGTTGTAAACGCTGAATAAAATGTCTCTTTCTGTGTTTTGTGGGCTGTACATCTGAATTATTCGTATGTTTGGCTTACAAAAACAACACTTCTTTTGTAATAAACAAAAAGTTGATGATCGAATTTATTGTTAATTTATAACTGAAAGAAGTTTTAGAAGACAAGAGTTTGTTGCCACAGGCGGTAATTAAAACTGAAAAGGATTTTCGTGATGCTTTGGCAAAACTGGAAGCATTGTTTGATGCGCCAATGGGCACAATGGAAAGTGGTTCTGCTGATTAGAGATTATCAACTCATTAGATAAAAAAATATCAGTATAAGGTTTTTCAATAAGGAAATACTGAACTTTCTCCCTCCATCCTCCGTTATAATAACCAAAACAAAAAACAATTTATTATGAAGAAAATAATTTTCCTTTTGGTCGTTTTGGTTGCCATGCTGGCACCGCTTGCTGCTCAGCATCAGTTGCCTAAGCTGAATTATGGTTATGCCGCTTTGGAGCCCTACATCGACAGTACCACGATGTTTATTCATTACAACAATCATCATCTGTCTTATGTGAATAACCTGAACACTGCCCTGAACAAGTATCCTGAGCTACTGAAGAAAGGTCTCGCAGAGATT
Organism: uncultured Paludibacter sp.; assembly: GCA_964350125.1. GTDB lineage: Bacteria > Bacteroidota > Bacteroidia > Bacteroidales > Paludibacteraceae > Paludibacter. The sequence continues at coordinate 1,717 of CAYGJI010000050.1, forward strand.
TTCATGAATATGGAAGAAATACCTGAAGATATCCGAACTTCGGTGAGAAATAACGGTGGTGGGCACTGGAATCATACGCTTTTCTGGGAGTTGCTTGCACCGGCTTCGCAGAGTAAAATGACACCTTTTGTGCAGATGCAGCTCGTGAAGGATTTTGGCTCGGTGGATAAATTCAAAGAAGAATTTGCCAAAGCATCCTTATCGCGTTTTGGCTCGGGATGGGCATGGCTTATCAAAGATGCAAACGGCCGACTCAAAATTACCTCTACTGCCAATCAGGATAATCCGCTGATGTCGTTCATTCCTCCTTCCGAAAAGGGTAAGCCGGTTTTAGCCATCGATGTGTGGGAACATGCCTACTACCTCAAATATCAGTCGAAACGCGCCGAATATGTGAAGAATTTCTGGAGCGTGGTGAACTGGGCCAAAGTGGAGGAACTGTTGAAGTAATCTTTTATGCAGGTAAAACCGACTCTCGAAGGCGATTTTTTTACTGATCAGGTGCATCGGGTGCTTTATGCTACCGATGCATCGCAGTATAAGGAGTTGCCACAGGCGGTTTGCCGACCCCAATCGGTTGCCGATATCCGCAAAATTATTGCTTACGCCCGGGAGAATCACAGCTCGGTGATACCGCGGGGTGCGGGCACTTCGCTGGCCGGACAGGTGGTTGGTCCGGGCATTGTGGTCGATGTATCGAAATACATGAACCGCATCCTTGAATTTAACAAGGAAGAACATTATGTGGTGGTTGAGCCCGGCGTGGTGCTGGCAGAACTGAATCTGTTTCTGGCTCAGCATGGTTTGCAGTTCGGTCCCGAAACTTCTACTGCAAACCGCTGTGTAATCGGGGGCATGCTGGGCAATAATTCGTGCGGTCTGCACTCATTGGTTTATGGCAGTGTGCGCGAGCATGTGCTCGAAGTGGATGCCATCCTTGCTGATGGTTCTTTGGCGACTTTCAGAGCACTTTCGAAAGAGGAGTTTCTGCAGAAATTGTCGGATTATTCCAACCCTTTGGAGCATTCCATTTATCAGTATATCAATCAGTTACTCTCTGATTCGGAAAATCAGGATGAGATTCGCACCCATTTTCCTGCTCCAGAGCTTACCCGCCGCAATATGGGCTATGCCATCGATGCATTGCTCAATTCGGAAATTTACACCGAAGGCGGTGAGCCTTTCAATTTTTGCAAACTGTTGGCCGGTTCAGAGGGTACGCTGGCTTTTTCGTATCGTATTAAACTGAATGTGATACCACTTCCGCCCAAATTCAAAGGCCTGGTGTGCGCGCATTTCAATTCGCTCGAAGAGGCACTGCAGGGCAATCTACTGGCTTTGAAGCACGGTCCTACGGCCATTGAACTGATGGACGATACCATCATGCAGTGCACCAAAGCCAACCTGGAGCAAAACAAAAACCGCTTTTTTGTGCAGGGCGATCCGGCGGCCATGCTGATGATTGAGTTCTCCTTTGAAACAGAAGAGGCACTTTATGCTACAGCTGCTGCACTCGAAAAGGATATGAGAGATGCCGGATTGGGTTATCATTTTCCGTTGGTGACCGGTGCTGAGAATATAAAGCGGGTTTGGGCGTTGCGTACGGCCGGACTGGGCTTGCTGGCTAACATTCCCGGAGATAAGAAGGGAGTGCCGGGCATTGAAGATACGGCAGTGGCACCCAAATATCTTCCTGATTATGTGGCTGATGTGAAAAAGGTGCTTGCCGGTTTGGGTTTGGACAGCGTTTTTTATGCCCATGTGGCTACCGGAGAAATCCATTTTCGCCCCCTCATCAATTTCAAAGACCCGAAAGATGTGGAGCGCTTTGAGTTGCTGATGCAGGAAATTGCTGCTCTCGTGAAGAAATACCACGGTTCGATGAGTGGCGAGCATGGCGATGGTCGTGCCCGCGGGAAATTCATCCCATTCATGCTGGGTGAGAAGAATTACGAATTCCTGAAGTCGGTAAAACGGGCGTGGGATCCCGACAATATTTTCAATCCGGGCAAAATTACCGATACGCCACCAATCACAGAGAATCTGCGTGTTATCCCCGGAAATCCTACTCCTGAATTCGATACTTACCTCGATTTTTCGACCAGTAACGGTTATATGCGCAGTATCGAAAAATGCAATGGTTCAGGCGATTGTCGCAAAAGCGAAATGATTGGGGGCAGTATGTGTCCCACCTTCATGGCCACCCGCGACGAAGATAAGAGTACCCGGGGAAGGGCTAATATTCTCCGTGAGTTTCTTTACACTTCCAACAAATCCAAGCCCTTCGATCATCGCGAAATTTACGATGTGCTCGATTTGTGTATCTCCTGCAAGGCCTGCAAAAGCGAATGTCCTTCGAATGTGGACATGGCAAAGCTGAAGGTTGAATTTATTCAGCATTACTACGATATTCACGGCATTCCGCTGCGTTCGAAATTAATCGCCTATCTGCCAGTGTTGAATCGTTTTGCTGTTTTGCTGCGTCCTGTTTCCAACCGGCTGATGAATACAAGGCTGTTCAAAAAACTCATCGGTTTCTCGACCAAACGGAGTCTGCCACCGCTTTCAGAGAAGACCCTGAGCCGCTGGGCAAAAAAGCAAATGCCTCAACATCAGCAAAAAAGCAAAAGCACAATTTACCTTTTCAACGATGAATTTACAAATTACAACGAAAGTGATATCGGCATCAAAGCCATTTTGCTGTTAACCCGGTTGGGCTACGAAGTGAAAATTCCGTTGCATCGCGAGAGTGGTCGCACCTACCTGTCGAAAGGATTGTTGCGTACCTCCAAAAAGATAGCCAACCGGAATGTGCAAATGCTCAAAGACATCATTTCGGCAGAAAGTCCGCTGATAGGCATCGAGCCATCGGCCATCCTTGCGTTCCGCGATGAATATCCTGAGCTTGTAAGTGCAGATTTACGAATTGCTGCCACTGCACTCGCTTCTCACACCCTGCTTTTCGAAGAGTTTATAGCAGCCGAAATCGACAAGGGAAATATCGACAGTTCGTATTTCTCGAAAGAAGAAAAGCGCATTTTGTTACATGGTCATTGTCAGCAGAAAGCCATTGCCTCAACCTCTCCAACAAAAAAAATGCTTTCGTTGCCCGCCAATTATCAGGTCACCGAAATTCCTTCGGGCTGTTGCGGCATGGCGGGCTCCTTCGGTTATGAGCAGGAGCATTACGACCTGTCGATGAAAATCGGAGAGATGGTGTTGTTTCCTGCAGTTCGCAAAGCAGATATTCAGGTACTTATATCAGCGTCGGGAACTTCCTGCAGGCATCACATCCACGATGCCACAGGACGGAAAGCCCTGCATCCGGTGGAGGTGTTGTATGAGGCGTTGAAAAGATAATCAACTATTCAGATAGTTTGAACCTCACCCGCCAGCGACCATCCTCAAAATCGTGACTTAAAATCACAAATGTGCCCATTTCAGAAGTGTTTTCGACGTGCTGACCAATACAGGCGCAGGCATCGTAATCGCCCACCCTGATGATGCGGAGTGTATCTGTAGCTTCGGTTGATAGTTTGCTAAGGTCGGCGATTTTAGCGGCCTCATGATGACTCATTAATTCTTCATAAACGGGCAAATTCATGTCGATAATCTCATTGACCCGATGCGTAATTTCTTCAATCTGGGCTTCGGATGGCGCTTCGGGCAGATAATAATCGCATTTCGACTTCTTTTTTTCGATATGCGCATTGGCCGAACGGCCGCAACCAAACATCCGCACCATGGTTTGATTCAAAATGTGCTCGGCAGTGTGCATCGGGCGGTGATAGTCTTTTTTGGCTTCGTTTAAAACAGGTTCCTGCATGTCGTAAGAGTTTTTTTGCAAAGAAAAGTGAGATTGGCGGGTTGTACAGGGTATGGCGAAAACGGAACGGGTATCATGAGCTTTTGCGTTTGTAACAGGTTAATAATCCGCAGATTTCACAGCTATAAGGCACCTGAACATTGGGGTGGGCACTCAGTCCGATGATACCACTCACCGATTTTACGGGCGACATCAGGCAGGCATCGTTTAGCTTTACGCCACAAGGCTGGTCGGGCAGGAGCGAGAACAGTTTGGGTTGTTCGCGCACATGCCAGCCACAATAACCCGGACTGTACGATAGGGTGATGTACATCCTGCGTTCATTCGCCAGCGTTTCAAGTCGCAGGCTTACTTCCCGTACAGTGGCTTCTGCCAGTTCCGAACCAACCGCATCGGCTAAAAATTCGGTGTAGATATCGCCGGATGCTTTGATCTTATGCAGATACTCGTCGTAGGCTTTTCCTGCTGTAGCCACAAAAACAGCTACTTCCGATGTGTCGGTCAGGTAGTTGGCAATGATTCGGCCGGTATGCATTTTTACATCATTAATAATCAGTTGACTACCATTCAGCCGGCAGGGATAGATTTGCATCATGGCTTCGACCTGGCAAATGTGAGCAGCATCGGCAATGATTTTGTCAATCGTTTCCAGGGTATGATCATCAGGTACCTGACCCTTATATCCCAGATTGAGATAAATCTCTGATTTGTCGATTTGCAAATCGTCAAAAGCCGGTGTAATTTGGATGGCTTCACGCAAATCGTCAAAAGTTGGAACGCTATGTAAACCTGTATCTGTCATTCCTGCTTCAATTTGCCGCAATATGACTATTTGCTAACTGCTCGGCACCGTTGGCATTGCAGCTGTTGAGGTACACGCCTGAGTTAATCACTTCAAAACTTAAAATTTCGGGCATCGAAACTACCATATTTTTTTCGATATTCGACTTGCGCTCATTATTAAATAAAAAAATTACAAATTGTATTTAATTGCAATGGTAGGGAAAATACTAAAGCCTGCTAAACCTGCAAAGTTATAACCGATTTCAATTTCTCCGCCGGCAGAGATGTTTTTATTGAAGTTGTACCAGAGTTGTGGCTCTGTCATGAATACATAACTGGTATGTAGCAATGTATTTTTTTCTCTCCAAAAATCGGCAAATCCTGTAAATGAGAGTTTACCCTGCAACATATTCAGATACCATACTCCTGTGAGTTGAAAGTTGTGTGGTTCGGGATTTCCCTGTATATTCTTGTATAAAGCAGAAAGACTGATACCACGACTAAAATCAGCACTATTCCAGTTATAAGCACCACCAAGCAGAAAAGCATTGTTGATTTGGAAATTGATTCCCGACTCAGCATGTAAACCTCCGTTATATTCAATTTGGGCAGCAAGTGGACCGTCCCAAAATTTCAGTTGCCGGGCAATTTCGAAGTATGCTTCGGTAGGTCCATCGGCATTGTAATTCATATCGACGAAATAAAACAAACTACCATGCTGGTCGGGTTTGAAATACTCTATGGTTGAAGTGAAATACCCCCTGTTTTTACCAAGGTCGTAATGCAACTGAAGATTTGTTTGGGCGTACAAACCCAAACCTGCAAGCAACATCAGCGATAGTATAAGTTTACTCATGATTTTTACTTTGAATGTGATATCGTTTTTAAAAAATCGCGCAAAGTTAACAAATCAAGAGATAAGCAGCAAAAAAATTAATGAATTCCCCTGGTTTTATTTTTCAACCAACCTTTTTCTTTTTCATTGAGATATGGTGCAATATGAACATACACTTTGTGGTGATATTTGTTCAGCCACGACTTCTCCTGAACTGTGAGCATATCGGTTTCAACCAGATTGAGGTCGATGGGAAACCAGGTAAGTGTTTCGAAGCAAAGGAATTGCCCAAATCCGGCGTCACCTGCTTCAATCACATGAATCAGATTTTCGGTACGCATGCCGTACTGTCCGGCCCGATACATGCCAGGTTCGTTCGACAATATCATCCCCGGTTGCAGCGTTACAGAATTTTCTTCAGCCCTGATACTTTGGGGGCCTTCATGCACATTCAGAAAATGACCAATACCGTGACCAGTACCATGCCCGTAATTCATTTTGCGGTCCCACATGCATTTTCTGGCCAGAATGTCGAGCTGCGAACCCCTTGTTCCCACAGGGAAAACCGCTGTTGCAATTCCAATATGACCTTTGAGTACCAGCGTGAAATCATTTTTTTGCTGTGGTGTGGTTTTGCCTAAGGTAATAGTACGGGTGATGTCGGTTGTGCCATCGTAGTATTGTCCGCCCGAATCAACCAGCAGAATATTTTCAGGTTTGATGTGATAAGCTTTGCTTTGTTCGGCCCGGTAATGCACTATGGCTCCGTGATCAGCATATCCGGCTATTGTTCCGAAACTTTCGCCAAAAAAATCGCCCTGCTGTTCTCTGAATTCATACAACTTTTGAGCAATGGATAGTTCGGTAACTGCTCCTGATGGAATATTTTCCTCAAGCCAGATGAAAAATTTTGTTAGTGCCACGCCATCTTTAATCATGGCTTTTCTGAATCCTTTGAGCTCTACCTGATTTTTGATACTTTTCAGTTTGGAAACGGGCGACATCTGATTGACTATTTTACATGAGGCCGGAATTGATTCACGAAGTTCATAATTCAGCTTTGTGCCATCAATCATAACTATAGAGTCCGTTTGAATCTGACTAACAGCCTTTCTCAGATATTCATATGGTTCGATACTAACACCCTGCGATGCGAAATATTTTTCTGTAACTGAATCTACTTTATCAGTGTCGATAAATAGAGTCAGGAAATCGGGTCCGACCATAGCTGCAGCGATGGCAACCGGATTGTAAGCCACATCCTTTCCCCGTATATTAAATAACCATGCAATCTCATCGAGACCGGTGATTATCAGCACATCAGCAAATGCTTTTTTCATTTCCTCCCGAACTTTCTCTGTTTTTTCGATGCATGATGCTCCCGATTTTTCCACGTCGAAAATAAATACCGGATTTTTGGGAAGTGCAGGACGTTCAGTCCAGACCGATTGAATCAAATCGATGGCTTTCAGTTCAATACCCGACATTTTCAGTTCTTCCCTCATGCTGAGGATACCAGTAGCCGAAATCATCTGTGGATTGATTGCCACATGAGCCCCCGGTTCAAGGTGCCGGGCTATCCAGGAAATCATCGATGGTGTTTCTGGAAGCCCCATTTTCATAAGTTCAATACTTGTGCCTTCAAGGATGGTTCCCGCTTCGAGAAAATATCGCGAATCGGTCCAAAGGGCTGCAGCTTTCAACGATACAACAACAGTTCCTGCCGACCCGGCAAATCCGCTGATCCATTCCCTTTCTTTCCAGTAATCAGCGATATACTCGCTGGCATGAGGGTCGGTTCCAGGGATGATACAGGCCTGTACACCTGCTTTTTTCATCTGGTTACGTAAAAGTACAAGTCGTTGTGGAATGGAATTCATGATATTTTGAGTTTTAAAGTTTTTACTTTCACAAACATAATGAAAAAAGATTGAATAATGATACAATTAAAAATATTAGGCTAACTATTTATAGTTCAAAATATTTTCCTTACATTTGCGGGCTCAAAATGCGAAAATCAGAGTCAATCATTAATTTAATTTTAGGAGGAAACAAGCAATAGCTAAACAATTGATTATCAGACAAAGGAAGGCTCCCGAAAGGGAAATGCCGCACCGTATCAACGACAAGATTAAAGGTGTCAGGGAAGTTCGTTTGGTAGGTGATAATGTTGAAACGGGTGTGTATTCGTTCGACGAAGCCATGAGAATTGCAGACAATCTGGAATTGGATTTGGTGGAAATTTCGCCAAATGCAGCACCGCCGGTTTGTAAGGTAATTGATTATCAGAAATTTCTTTATCAACAAAAGAAGCGTGAGAAGGAGAAGAAAGCCAACTCAGCCAAAGTGGTGGTGAAGGAGATTCGTTTCGGACCACAAACCGATGATCATGACTTCAATTTCAAGTTAAAGCATGCACAGGAGTTTCTTAAGGAAGGCTTCAAAGTAAAAGCTTATGTGTTTTTCAAAGGTCGCTCCATCTTGTTCAAGGAACAGGGTGAAATATTACTTGCGCGTTTTGCACAGGAGTTGGAAGAGTTGGGAAAGCCAGAACAACTTCCGCAACTCGAAGGTAAAAGGATGATTATCACCCTTGCACCCAAGAAAAAATAGCGGATCGCAGGTTTTTGCCTGAATAACCAAGGATATTTATCAATTATATATTAAAATTAGTACAAATGCCAAAAATGAAAACTAACTCCGGTGCCAAAAAGAGGTTTGCCCTTACCGGAACAGGAAAAATTAAAAGGAAACATGCATTTAAAAGTCACATTCTGACAAAGAAAACAACCAAGCAGAAACGCAACCTCACCCAAACCGGCCTTGTATCGCCCGGAGATGAGAACAATGTGAAACACATGCTTCGAATCTGAGTTTGAAACAACTGTTATTTAATCATTTTCCAAAGTAAAAAAATCAGAATGTTACAGCCCCAAGATTTCCTAATGGAAACGCTGACATTCACAAATCATTTTTAGTTATGCCAAGATCAGTAAATCACGTTGCCTCACGTAAAAGAAGGAAAAGAATTTTGAGCCTTACCAGGGGATATTTCGGTGGTCGCCGCAATGTATGGACCGTTGCAAAAAATACCTGGGAAAAAGGGTTACAGTATGCTTACCGCGACAGAAAAGTTAATAAACGCAACTTCCGTGCACTGTGGATTCAGCGTATCAACGCTGCTGCACGCCTCGAAGGTTATTCATATTCAAAATTGATGGGAGCTTTGCACAAAGCCGGTATCGAAATGAACCGCAAAGTGCTTGCCGACCTGGCCATGAATCATCCCGAAGCATTCAGCGCAATCGTACAGAAAGCCAAAAACGCTTAAAAAATTGCCGCAAGGCAATTTTTTTTAATATGCCAATGTGATAATATGCCAATGTGATAATATGCCAATGTGATAATATGCCAATGATTTAATATGCTTATGAGCAGAATGCAATTGTGCATGAATTTAATAATTTAATGTATATAGCAATATCGAAACACAATCATGAAACATTTGGTTAATTTTCACATTAACACATTACATCAATTTATTGACACATTATCACATTGGCACATTAAAATAATTTTTTATGGGAAGAGCATTTGAATACCGGAAAGCGACCAAAATGAAACGTTGGGGAAACATGGCACGTGTTTTTACCAAGCTCGGAAAACAGATAACCATTGCAGTGAAAGAGGGTGGTTCTGATCCCGAGACCAATCCTCGTCTCAGGGTGCTGGTTCAACAGTCGAAGAAGGAAAATATGCCCAAGGAAAATGTAGAGCGAGCCATCAAGAAGGCCACTGCCAAGGATGAAGCCGACTACAAGGAAATGGTATATGAAGGATATGGCCCGTATGGCATCGCTATTGTTGTTGAGACTGCCACTGATAATCCAACCCGTACTGTGGCCAATATTCGCAGCTATTTCAATCGCTATGGTGGTTCGCTGGGTACTACCGGATCACTGCAGTTCCTGTTCGATCATCAGTGTGTTTTCAGAATTAGTTCCAAAGCAGGTGTTTCGATAGAAGACCTCGAACTTGAACTGATCGATTACGGTGTGAATGAACTGGTTGAAGACGAAGGGAGTATCATACTTTATGGCGAATTTCAATCATACTCATCCATCCAAAAATACCTCGAGGAAAATGGATTTGAAATACATTCGGCTGAATTCGAACGCATCCCTAACGATATGAAAGAACTGAATGAAGAGCAAAAAGCACAGATTCAGAAATTACTCGATAAAATTGAGGACGACGAAGACGTGCAAAACGTTTTTCATAATATGATCGAATAGTTGTTTAATCGATTGAACCCGTTTCATTGATGTTCGGAACGCAACAAATCGTTTACGGTTTTCACCGGATTAAATGTTGCAATGGGCACTTCTACAAATATGCTATTCCAATCGGACATAGCACCATTCCATAAGCCGGGCAATTCGAGTGCTTTCAGCTCTTTTCCGTTTTTCGATTTAGAAGAGATGAACCCGGTTTCCGGATCGACATATTGCAACAGGTCGAACTTTTTGCCACGGAAATTTTTCACGGCACAAACCAAATCAACCGGATTAAAATGGGTTGAAGCGGCTATTTTTGCCTTGTCGACAGAGTTTTGCATGTCGATTTGCGAGCTTTCCAGAATTTGCATCGAAATGCTTCCATCTTTATTTACTGCCAGGAAAGGTCCTCCTCCAGGTTCTCCGGTATTCTTAACCATGCCACAAACCCTTATCGGACGATTTAATTTATTGAAAAGATATCGCTGCAGGGTGGCATTGTCAAAATCTTCAATGGTCATGTGGATATTATTCAGGGTATGGGTGTTGAACGCCAGAATTTCAAGCAGTTTTTCTCTGCTCAGTGGCTTTTCTGCCATCTCCGACAGATAGGCAAAACACTGAGATTGTATTTTCACGAGTAAACCGGCAATCATCTTTTTAAATATTACAGTTGGGTTTTTAAGGGCATCGGGCACCACATTATCAATGTTCTTAATGAAGATGATATCGGCGTTGAGGTCGTTCAGGTTCTCAATCAATGCTCCATGCCCGCCGGGGCGGAAGACCATTTTGCCATTTTCACGGAAAGGCTGATTGTTCGAATCGACAGCTATGGTGTCGGTCGATGGTTTTTGCACAGAGAAACTGATATTGAATGTTGCTTCAAACTTCTTCATGCATTTTTCGCGGATTACCTGAAGTTCTTTTTCAAATAATGCAATATGCTCAGCCGATACAGTAAAGTGAATATTCACCTCTCTGTTGTGGTTCATGGCATACATGGCGCCTTCGGCCAAATGTTCCTGAAAAGGAGTGCGTTTTTCATTTTCATAACTGTGAAAAAGCAAAAGCCCCTTGGGTAACTGTCCGTAATTCAAGCCTTCAGGATTAAGCAAAGTTCGTACAACAGTCTTATAATCTCCTGAATTTACCAGAGAATCTATGTCTTTTCCGCTGATAGATACACATTTATCATTTAATATTTCGAAAAACGCAAATCTCGATATGTCACTAAAAAACTGAAACGATGCTTTTCCCTGTGGTTCGCTGGCATCACCATCAGCAAATTCGAACAAATCCTTAAACATGCGACTCGCAGCTCCGGACGCTGGAACTAACTTGATGATGCTGTGATTTTCTTTCAGATATTCATCCCAACTTGCCATGCAGGCCGAAATTTCATCGTGCTGAATTTGTAACAATCCGTTGTCGGGTGTCGCAGCTGCAATGATTTTTAAGTAAGGAAATCCCTGTTCAAATGACCGGAGTTGTTCCATGATTTTCGACACTGTAATTCCCTTCAACTGCAATTGCAGTAAATCTTCCTGAGTAAACATATGGATAGGATTGTATTGGTTTGACTATTGCAAAGATAGATTTTCTTTGTAATTATTAAACATCTGAAATGGTTATTTTTTGATTTTACTAACATTTTTTCATACCCCGCTGAATACTTGTGTTTTATGTAAATGCAGATAAGGTTATAAAGTCAAATCAACCACAAAATACTGTCAGTTTTTACACAAATTAATAACAGGAATAAACTATTTTTGTAACAAGTTTTGTTAAGCAAATAATGTTCAACCAAGTCTAAACATAAAAAATGAAGCAACAAAAAATCAAAAGTGTTCTGAAGAGAATGCTGCTCACTTTTTCGCTGATGCTGATAACCCTGATAACCGTTTCAGCACAGACAAGAACAATTACTGGCGTAGTGAAAGATAACAGTGGTGAGGAAATTATTGCTGCTACAGTGCTGGTTAAAGGAACTACTGTTGGAACAATAACCGACATGAATGGTGCCTTTCGCCTTGATGTACCCACCAACGCCAGAATACTGGTTTTTTCTTATGTAGGTATGAAAACCCAGGAGGTAACAATCACAGGTAACCGCATTGATGTGATTTTGCAGGACGATGCTCTCATGCTCGAAGAGGTTGTGGCCATTGGTTATGGTACAGCGAAGCGCCGCGATATTACAGGTTCTGTGTCATCGGTGAGTTCTGCTGCCATTGCTGCTATCCCTGTTGCATCAGCAATCGAAGCCATTTCGGGTAAACTCGCCGGAGTACAAATTACCACTACCGAAGGTTCGCCCGATGCAGAGGTAAAAATCAGGGTGCGTGGTGGAGGCTCTATTACCGGAGATAACAAACCGCTGTTTATTGTTGATGGTTTTCCTGTGAACTCCATCAGCGACATCTCACCAAGCGACATCGAATCTATCGACGTGTTGAAAGATGCTTCTTCTACTGCAATTTATGGGTCACGTGGCGCCAATGGGGTGATCATTGTAACCACCAAATCGGGTAAAGTAGGTAAAATTTCGGTGAGCTACAATGCATACACCGGATGGAAAAAAATTGCCAATACACTTGACGTGCTACCTGCTTACGATTACGCCAAGTGGCAATACGAACTGGCAATGATTAAACTTGACAACAGACCCGATTCGTACGAGAAATTCTTCGGGGCATACGAAGATATGGATTTATATCAAAATGTCCCTGTGAACGACTGGCAAAGATTAGTGTTTGGTCGCACTGGAAGTACATTTAATCATAATATCAATATCAATGGAGGAACTGATAAAAGTAAATTCTCATTCAGTTTCGCGCATCTCAACGACAAAGCCATTATGCAAATGTCAGATTTTAAGCGCGATAACCTGAATTTCAAATATAATAGTAAGCCATCGCAGAATATCTCCCTCGATTTTTCTGCCCGTTATTCGAATACATCAATTAATGGTGGTGGTGCTAACGAGCAACGCGAGGTTTCAAGTGCTGATTCTCGTTTAAAGCATGCAATTATTTATACTCCGTTCCCAATCAAAGACTTAACAGCAGAGGCCGGAGCAAGTGATGATACCGAAGTAGGTAACCTTTACAATCCTTTGGTGAATATATCGGATAACGACCGCAGACAAAAACGTCAGAATTACAATCTGGCCGCAGCGCTTACCTGGGAAGCCTACAAGAATCTGAGATTTAAGTCGGAAATTGGTTACGATGATTTCCGGAACGCAGACAGCCGGTATTATGGGCTTACCACTTATTATATCAAAAATGTGCCTGCCAGTGAAAATCAAAATCTGCCTGCAATTATACTGACCAATGATTCGCGTACTGCCATTCGTAATACAAATACTGTGAATTACGATTTCAAATCCATACTCAATAGCAAAGATCACAACCTCAGCGCATTGTTGGGTCAGGAGTATATTTTTACCCAGTCGCAATCACTTTCAACAGTAGTTCACGGTTTCCCTGCAGGATTTAATTCCGATGCCTCCTTCAGGCTCACTACCCAGGGAAAAGCACACTCCATTGATCAATTTTTCAGTCCCGATGATAAACTGCTATCGTTTTTTGGTCGTGCCAATTACGACTTCAAGAGTAAATATATCCTGAGTGCAACTTTCCGTGCCGATGGTTCAAGTAAATTCTTCACAGGTAACCGCTGGGGATATTTTCCTTCTGCTGCTGCTGCTTGGCGCGTTTCATCCGAAGATTTTATGGAGAATACCAAAAATTGGCTCGATGACCTGAAACTGCGGTTTAGCTATGGTACTGCAGGTAATAATAATATTCCTTCGGGACAGATGGCTCAAACCTATCGCTCAAGTACTACTTCGTGGGTAAACGGCTTTAACTCATTCTGGGCTCCCTCGAAAGTTATGGCCAACCCCGACCTGAAATGGGAGACTACTGTTACCCGAAATCTGGGTTTAGACTTTACCCTGTTTAGCAGCAAGTTAAGTGGTACGGCCGAAGTTTATCTTAACACAACCAATGATTTGCTTATTCAATTTCCAACCTCAGGAACCGGATATGATAGTCAATACCGTAATATGGGTGCAACACAGAATCGCGGATTAGAATTAACTCTAAATTGGAGCCCAATCGAAAAGAAGGACTACGGTTTGAATTTAAGTGCTAATATCGGATTTAATGAAAATACCATTAAATCGCTTGGCGAGAGAGAAGATTTTGGATGGGCCAGTGGTTGGGCATCTACAGAAATTGGCTGGGACTACTGGATTGCTACCGGTGGTGCCGTCGGAAAAATGTGGGGATATCAGTCGAACGGCCGTTATGAAGTGGCTGATTTCGAAAGGTTTGATGCCACTACCAGGCGCTGGATTTTGAAAGACGGGATTGTTGATAGTTCACCGGTAATCGGAGTACTACGTCCCGGATCTATGAAACTCAAAGACCTCACCGGAGATAATCGTGTGGGTGGTTTGGAAGATCGTACGATCATTGGAGATGCCAATCCTTTACACACCGGTGGTTTAACCATCAACGGACGTTATAAGGCTTTCGACCTGACAGCCAATTTCAACTGGAGTGTAGGAAATGATGTGTACAATGCCAACAAGGTGGAATATACATCTACCAGTAAATATCAGTTTCGTAACATGACAACTGAAATGCGTGATGGTTTGCGCTGGACTAACCTGAAAGAGGACGGAACCATCAGTAATGATCCTGCTGAACTGACTGCAATGAATGCCAATACCTCACTCTGGTCGCCTTTCATGGCCCGCTATGTATTCTCCGACTGGGCAGTGGAAGATGGTTCTTTTCTGCGTTTGAACACACTCAGTCTGGGTTACAATGTTCCCAAATCGATATTGAAACCTATCGGGGTAGAACGTTTGAGGGTTTATGCTACTGCATACAATGTGTTTATTCTGACAAACTATTCCGGTTTCGACCCTGAAGTTTCGACCCGTCGTCAGACGACCCTAACACCTGGTGTCGATTATTCGGCCTATCCTAAAAGCCGTCAGCTGGTGCTCGGTGTAAATCTTAATTTCTAACTTGTAAAATTGACAACAATGTATAAAATAATTCAAAAAACACTTTTAGTTGTTACTCTTGCAGGTATTTTTACATCCTGCGACAGTATGCTCGATGCTCCTACCAAATCGTCGATGGATGAACAGGTGATTTTCTCGACGCCGGTTCTTGCCGAAAGCGCCCTGATGGGTATTCATCACTCACTCGCCGAAACCAACTCTTATCGTGGTCGCTTTATTCCGTTTTACGGGTTGAATACCGATATAGAAATTTATAATGCCTCGGAAATTATCACCGACGACCGTGCCTTGCTTACTGCCTATGATCCGCGTGTGAATAGTATTCAGATGAATACGGAAAATAATGCCTGGGCAAAAATGTACGAAGCGATTGAACGTGCCAATTTGGCTATCCGCGGATTGAGATTGTATGGAAATGTTGCACAAAATCCACAACTGGCACAAATACTGGGTGAGGCGCTGACCCTGCGTGCCATGATCTATTACGACCTTATCAAAGCCTGGGGCGATGTCCCTGCCCGTTTCGAACCTCTTACCACAGCTACAATGTATGTACCGCGTGCCGATAGAGATGCAATTTATAAAATATTGCTGGCTGATCTCGAAGAAGCCGAAACCCTGGTTCCATGGCCGGGAGAAACACGCGTAACCCAGTCGGTTGAACGTGTTAGTAAAGCTTTTGTAAAAGGAATGTATGCCAGAGTTGCCCTTGCTGCAGCAGGTTATTCGCAACGTGCTGATGGCACCATTCGTTTGAGCAACGACCCCGCACTTGCCCAAAGTGTACTTTATCCGAAGATTAAAAAACATACCGTTGAAGTAATTGAAAGCAATGCTAATAAACTCGGTACTTTCGAGCAAAACTTTCGCAATTTGTGTCGTGAAGTTGTGACTGCAGGTAATGAATCACTCTATGAAATACCATTCGCCGAAGGTCGTGGACGAGTGCTTTATACTTTTGGGGTTCGTCATACTACCGTTGATAAATACACTCAGCAACCTCAGGGTGGAAATAATGGTCCGATGCCGACACTTTTTTACGACTACGACAAAGATGATGTTCGTCGCGATATTACCTGTGTGCCCTACGAATGGACCAACGGGGTGCAGGTGCCACGTCAGTTAAAATTGTGGTGTTTTGGTAAACTCCGTTACGAATGGATGACCCGCGTGGTTACTTCCACCAACGACGATGGAATCAACTGGCAGGTAATGCGTCTTGCCGATGTGTATCTGATGGCTGCAGAAGTGATTAATGAACTCGATGGTCCATCGGATGCTGCTCCTTACCTGAGAGCTGTTCGCGAACGTGCCTTCCCCGGAAATGCCGCCAAAGTGAATGCATTCATGGCACAGGCTACAGCCAGCAAAGCTGCTTTCTTTAATGCTATTGTTGATGAGCGTGCATTCGAATTCGCAGGCGAAATGTTGCGTAAGAGCGACCTTATTCGCTGGAATTTGCTCAAAACCAAACTGGTAGAAGCAAGAAATAAAATGATCCGCTTGTCGGAACGTTCAGGGGAATATACCGGATATCCTGATCGAATTTATTTCAGAATCAAAGCTGATGGCGAAAGTCTTGATATCTACGGATTGGAAAAAGGACATTCCGATACATTCGGTGCAGCCAACTATCCTTCGAATAAAGGTTGGTTCCTGAGCGACGGTTTGCCCAATATCACACCTGAGAAAATCAATTCCATTTATCTTCGCGATCCTGATACCCGTCAGCATTGGCCTATCTGGCAGGTGTTTATCGATGCCAGTAATTATTCTCTCGAAAATTACTCCTGGTTTAATACTGCCAATTAATCAACCATTGAAAAAAGTGAAAGAATATGAATACATTTTTGAAAAAGACCGGAATTTTTTTCGCACTGATTACAGTCCTCTTTATAACAGCCTGCAACGATAATTTGACTGAAATAACCGACTTCGAAACCGAACGTCTTTTCCGTCCGATTGGTTTTCAGGCAACCATGAATAAAACTGAAGTAACCTTTAAGTGGGTTGCAGTTGAGGAGGCCGTTGATTATACCCTCGAAATCAGTGAAGATACCATGTTTAATGCTGTTGCTTACAGTGTTACCACTACCGCACTGCAATATGTGAAAGAACTTGCCGGCTCAACGAAATATTTCGCCCGTATCAAAGCCAATGCTTCCGATCCTTCAAAATCCTCAGGCTTTAATGCACGGCTCGTGTTCACCACACCTTCTGAAAACTTGTTTGTCAATTATGTTTCAACAATGATTGCCATGAACACCATCGAAGTGAGGTGGTTTCCCGGGGCCAACGTAACTAATCTTGTACTCACCGTTGATGATGCCAACCCGCAGAGTTTCAATATTACTCCTGCTGAAGCACAAGCAGGGCATAAAATCATTGGTTCGCTGCCCAATGCAAATTACAGGGTGCAACTGAAAAATGAGGACATTATTCGTGGCTCAGTAAATGTATTGGTTGAAGGTGATGTGCTAATATTACCAAGTCAAACCCTCTCTGCTGCTATTTCTGCTGCTGCACCGGGACAAGTGCTCCTGTTGGAGCCCGGTGGTGTGTATCTGACAGGAACAGGCACTTATCGTTTCGATAAAGACATTAAAATCCGAGGAATTACACCATATAATCTGCCTGTATTAGCAATGACTCCGGGTGGCCCATCTGCAACTTCAGCTATGTTTGGTTTCATACAGGATTCGCAGTTCAATTATCTTCGTTTTGAAAATGTGATTTTGAACGGATTCACAGGAAATAATTCAGCTAACATCAAAATCGGCTATATTTTCAATAATAATGTGAAAACTACGGTTGGAGAGGTTTCTTTTACCAATTGCGTAATTCGTAACTTTGGGAATACACCTTTCAGGGTACAAGCAAGTACTAATCAGGTATTTGACTTAGTTAAGTTTGATGGTTGTACCATTTTTGACATAGGTTTTACGAGTACTTATGCCGTGGTAAATAGTAATTCTGCCGACTTTATCAATAAAATCCATATTCTGAATTCAACGATTTACAATTTCAGAGGTTCATTGGTGCTTCGTCAAAACCAAAACTTTCAGGAGATCGTTGTTAGAAATTGCAATATCAATCAGGGTATGATGGATACTGGTAGCTCAAGGTTGTTGATTGACACTAACAACTCAAACTGCCTTGGTGCCGGCATCATAATACAGAATAATATCTTTGGAAGCTCAGGCGACAGAGCTGCTGGTGTGCGCAAATGGTCGCCCAATGGTGAATTAATTGTCACTGGAAATTATTTTACAACCGATTTTATTGATCAAAACCCGGTTGGTGACGTGAATTTTTCGCAGAAATCGAAAATGACTCCTTATTCCGGAACTTCTACAACACTGTGGAACGACCCCGTAAATGGCGATTTTAATTTCAGGGATGTGAATTTTGCAGGCCGCGGTAAGGCAGGCGATCTTCGCTGGAAATAATTTCTAATGTATCGAAGCGGAGGTACACCGAAAGGTGTCCTCCCTTTGTTGAAAATCGACTGACATGAAGTGTCCACAATTATTGTTCACGATTATCTTAGTGCTGTTTAAGGTGTTTTTCATGCAATCATGTAAAGATCCCGTAATCGAGGATAACAACGATGATGATGATACTCAGCAATTGACAGTATTTCCCACACCTAACCGCGATACTGTTCCTGCGTTCCCCGGAGCCCTGGGTGGAGCTCGTTTTATTTCAGGGGGAGCAGGAGGCAGGGTATATGTGGTAACTTCGCTCGACGATCAGCCTTTCGAGGGAACTTTCCGTTATGCAGTGAGTCAGCCCGGCCGCCGTACAGTTGTTTTTGCTGTGGGCGGTGTTATCGAGCTTTCTTCACGTATCAATATTGCAAACGGCGATCTCACTATTGCCGGACAAACCGCCCCCGGCGACGGTATTGTAATCAAAAACTTCCCAATTGAAATCAGGGCAAGCAATGTGATCATTCGATTCCTTCGATTCAGAATGGGCGATGAAAGAAAAACGGAAGATGATGCGCTTACCGGACGTAATCAGCGTAATATCATGATCGACCATTGCTCCATGAGCTGGAGTACCGACGAAAGTTCGTCGTTCTACGATAACGAAAATTTTACAATGCAATGGTGCATTCTCTCCGAAAGTCTCCGAAACTCAGTTCACGGCAAGGGTGCACATGGTTATGGAGGTATCTGGGGTGGAAAAATGGTAGCACCCTCGGTCTTATCGACACACAATCGGATGTGGGCGGATGGCCTGCCTACAATTTTGTCGCTAACCTTGTGCCTAAAGATACCGATAAAGATGGAATGCCCGACGATTGGGAGGAAACCAGGGGTTTGAACAAAAACGACAAAAATGATGCGGGAAGATACAACTTAATTCCATCCTACACCAATTTGGAGGTTTATTACAATAGTTTGGTTGAACATTTGTACTAAAGCGTCAATTTTTCCACATTTTGTGGCAGGATGTAAACATTGTTTTAAAGGAGTTTGTTTAATTTTGTGGTCAGGAATTATTTTTATTACTAACATTTCTGAGGAGCTAAATGTCTGATAACTAAGCAAGTCCCTGATTAG
>CAYGJI010000051.1:0-20706 GCA_964350125.1 uncultured Paludibacter sp.
GAAATGATGGATAACCTGATTATAATCAATGGAGTGCCATTGCCTGTTTTCTTTTCCTGACATTATAAATTATTTGGTGCATAGGTGAATACCAGATAATCGCTACGAATATGAATTATTTGACACGAGTGTTCGTGCTAAAAATCAAAAATATCTCCTAAAAGTCCTTTTTTTCTTTTATAGCGATAATCACTTTCTTTTGGATGATGTATATTCCCGGGAGGGTTATCGGGATAATTTTTTACATTTTGTGATGAGCGTTCTATGATTTTATCAAGTTCCCCGCGATCGAGCCATACTCCCCTGCATTCAGGACAGTAATCAATTTCAATTCCATTACGTTCGGACATAACCAGATTTACATTACAACTTGGACATTTCATTTTACAAATTTTAAATGGTGAACATTATGTTATCTATTTTCGGGATTAATGACTTTGTTCGTGATAGAGTCAAGCCGTACTGTGGATTTATCAACAATAGAATCCAACTTTTTGACTTTTTCATTTCCGGTACTAATTAGTGTGTCAAGTTCAAGTACCTTGTCGACTTCATTGATTATCAATGAGTCTATCGATTCTGTTTTTTTCAACAAATTGTCAATCTTTTCATCTACTTTTTTCCTCATGTCATTACAGGAAATAAAGACAACGGTTGAAAACACAACTGTAAAGATAATTATTAAAGTTTTCATCTTAATTCAATTTTTAAAAAAAGTGTTATGTTTGTATTCAAATAATGCTATATCAATTATTTGTTTTTTATTTCAGTTTTACTGACTCCCTCAATGTCTGCTTTTTTATTAATTATTTCGCTAATCTTTAAGTAATATCTTTACCATAGTTAGCGTTGGTTATTTCAGTCAACAGCACTGAATTCAGCTGTTTTACACAGAGAACAGTAGCGATGTAACTTTTTAATAAAATCTTTGAGCTGTACCTGCACTTCTTGTTTTTATTAATTTTAAACATAGGGAGTTGATACTGTAACTCAAGCTAAAATATGATCGGTTTTATGTTAAATCAAAACTCAGCGGCAATACAAATTTCCGTGGTTATATTCAAACAAAGGACGGTTGCTCTATTTAGCCCGGAAAACAAACCCCCTGTCAATCCGATCAATATAAGCCTGGTTCTCATTGATGATTACGACAACCTCTGTTGTCTTTTTGCAAATATAAACCCCAAACCGCTCAAACAGATTTTATCTTTGAAAGTGAATCCAAAGCATTCTAAAAAATCATCGCCATGTCAAAGAACTTCTATATTTGGGCACTTTAGCCGCTTAATATTTGATATTTTTTCTATCTGATTTTTGTGGTGATTAATAAAATCGATGAATCCATTATTTTGCGATTTTATTAATCCTTTCCCAATAAATGAAAGAAATTCATACTCAGCCAGAACCGGTTTCTTGGGCTACCATCAATAAATGAGTTTGCCCTGTAGTCAATTCCTATCTCTAAGTCGTTCTTTGATGATAGTGTATATCCAATTAACCCTAATAGTCTGATTTCCAAATCGTATTCTCTGTTTTCCCAAGAATTTAGGTATTCATTGCTTGTTTTTAAGTAAAACTCATTTACATCTATCGATTGTCCCTGTAGTGGTATTTCTGCAGAAATACGGTATCTAACCCTATACTCTGTCGGCTCATTATTTCCAAAGGTTTGGTCTGTTAATATTCTATGACCAATTCGGAAATCAGTGTATTTTTTGCTATAGCTAATTTGTTGTATTGTTCGGTTGTAAAAATCATCACCATCAACTCTCAGTAAGTATCCTCCTCCCACACTGATATTTGGTGTAATGCGCTTTGTAGTAACCAACGATATGTCGGTCAGTAAATAGTTATATTGTAGCTCCTGATTAAACAAGGACTGCCTTGACTCTATTTTAAACAATGCTGTCCAGTTTGCTGGAAAATTCTTACGCAGGTTGAGTGATGGTAAAATGCCATATTCGTAACTTGTTTGCGCAAAATTGATTGTTGATATAGTTATAAAAATTATTGAAATGCTGATTTTCTTCATGTGCCAAAATCTAAATTACCATTTTTTGTTTGGATTATTTTGTTGTATTTGATATAATCTCCTTTTTCGGAGAATGTGTACTCCATCAAAACAAAAGCTTTATCTGTTTTTGTCGAAATTATAATTTCATATTCTATGGTTACACCTATCGGATTAATCCTTTGTTCTCTGAGATACCTGAGCACTGCGTTTCTATCACCTGTAAATTTTTGTTGAATTTTATCAATTTTATACCATTTGTGTTTTTCGGATAATATTCCAAGAATTTTAGAGTATGTGTTACCGGGAATATTGGAAGGTTTAACTTCAATTTCAACATCTTGAAATTTTCCATTGTCGAAAAATTCAATGCTGTATTTTTCTTTCCTGATTATTCCTTTTGCTTCGATGGAGTTGCTATTCAATCCTTCTTCCTTATACCATCTGACTCTTGACTCGATGATTAGGGAGTCGACAAAGCTGAGGGCAATAAGGGGGACTTGTTTTCTGTCAATCTGATACTCTTTTTCGAACTTCGACTGTGAAAATCCGGAGAGAGTTATTAAAAACAACAGGTGAAAGATAAATACAGACTTTATCGGTATTTTGATAATTTTCTTTATGCCATGTGCAGACTTAAAGTTACTTGTGTTTTCTTTCTTACAGTCCATAACTACGATTTCAGATTTTCTTACCATGACATTTTTTGATTAATTGTTTTAATTTTATCTGTTTTTTTATGTTGCAACAGTACTTCGTGTTTGTATTATAAAAAAATGATTATCAATCAATTACTTCGTTTTGTGTTTGGTTAACTCCGTTGAAATCAAGTTCCTTTTCAATTATCCCGCTAATTTTTGAGGGTTTGTATTTTTACGGAAGCTAATACTTTTACCAAGGCTTGCGCCATAAATTCAGACTAAAGACTTTCAATCAACCTCTGATGAATGAGAGATTTGATGTTAAATCCAAATAAAGTGACGATGCCCGTTTAAACTGTACAACTAAATTTGACGCCAAGATACAAATAAAAATGCGATATGTGCAAAAGAAAATTCAAATTTTAATGCCTCTTACAGGTTGTTTACAATAAGCTAAAGAAGAAACAATAACTACATTTGTTAGATTATTCTGACTAATGATGATACGTCTTTATATAAACATATTGCAACAGATTTCACTGACACTCGACGAACCTAAGCTAATATACTCAGATTCGTTTTCATTTTAAAACTTGAATTTCCTTATATTGCATCAAAATGAATTACTTTACTTCTTCAAAATCCACATCGGTTACATCGCCGTCTTTTTTGCCACTGCCCTGCGATTGCTGCCCGCCGAAGTCCTGCGCACCGCCCTGTCCGGGTTGGCCGCCCTGAGCGTTCTGGGCATTATACATATCCTGACTGGCAGCATGGAATACATCGTTCAGCTCCTTGGTCGCAGCGTCGATAGCTGCTAAATCCTGTGCTTTGTGAGCGTCTTTCAGTTTACCGAGTGCTGCTTGAATCGAAGTTTTTTTGTCGGCAGGAAGCTTATCACCCAAATCGGCTAATTGCTTTTCGGTCTGGAAAATCAGGCTGTCGGCAGCATTTAGCTTATCCACTTTTTCTCTTTCGCGGGCATCGGCTTCGGCATTGGCAGCTGCTTCATCTTTCATGCGTTTGATTTCAGCTTCACTTAGTCCGGATGAAGCTTCGATGCGGATGCTCTGCTCTTTATTGGTGGCCTTATCTTTGGCTGATACATGTAGAATGCCGTTGGCATCGATGTCGAAAGTCACTTCAATTTGTGGTTCACCCCTACGTGCAGGCATAATGCCATCGAGGTGGAAACGACCCAGTGATTTGTTTTGATTGGCCATCGGACGTTCGCCCTGCAGCACATGAATCTCTACCGAAGGCTGATTGTCGGATGCCGTTGAGAAGGTTTCCGATTTTTTGGTCGGGATGGTAGTGTTGGCATCTATCAGTTTGGTTAATACCCCTCCCATGGTTTCGATACCCAGCGAAAGCGGAGTAACGTCGAGCAGCAACACATCTTTGACATCTCCCGAAAGAACTCCACCCTGAATGGCAGCACCAACAGCCACTACTTCGTCGGGGTTCACTCCCTTCGAAGGTGTTTTTCCGAAGAATTTTTCAACGGCTGTCTGAATGGCAGGGATACGTGTAGAACCACCTACCAGAATCACTTCGTCGATATCACGGGTGCTAAGTCCGGCATTTTGCAAAGCAGTGCGACATGGCTCGATGGTGCGCTGAATCAGGTCGTCGATGAGTTGTTCGAATTTGGCACGTGTCAGTGTACGCACCAAGTGGCGTGGAATTCCGTCCACCGGCATGATATAGGGTAAATTAATTTCCGATGAAGTAGTGTTCGAAAGTTCAATTTTGGCCTTTTCAGCAGCTTCTTTCAAGCGTTGCAAGGCCATCGGGTCTTTACTCAGGTCGATGCCGCTGTTTTCATTTTTGAATTCCAGTACCAACCAGTCGATAATTCGATGATCGAAATCGTCGCCACCTAAGTGGGTGTCTCCGTCGGTCGATTTTACTTCGAAAACGCCATCGCCCAGTTCTAGTACCGATACGTCGTGTGTGCCACCACCGCAGTCGAATACTACAATTTTCATGTCTTTGTTGGTCTTGTCGAGTCCATAAGCCAATGCTGCTGCTGTAGGTTCGTTGATGATGCGGCGTACATTCAAACCTGCAATTTCGCCGGCTTCTTTGGTAGCCTGACGCTGTGAGTCGTTGAAGTAGGCCGGAACCGTAATAACTGCATCGGTAACTTCCTGTCCGAGATATTCTTCAGCCGTTTTTTTCATTTTTTGAAGAATGATGGCCGAAATTTCCTGCGGGGTATAATGTCTTCCATCGATATCTACGCGCGGAGTATTGTTGTCGCCTTTAATCACTTTGTAGGGCACGCGTCCAATTTCTTTCGAGAGTCGATCGTAGGTTTCGCCCATAAAGCGTTTGATAGAGAATACTGTTTTGGTTGGATTGGTGATAGCCTGACGTTTGGCAGGGTCGCCCACTTTACGTTCGCCACCATCAACAAATCCGATTACCGAAGGAGTGGTACGCTTTCCTTCGCTGTTAGAGATAACGATTGGTTCGTTACCTTCCATTACTGAAACACATGAGTTTGTGGTTCCTAAGTCAATTCCGATTATTTTTCCCATTGTATGTATATGTGTTAATAAGTAAAACTTCAATTAATTTCAAAGCAGCGATTTTACAAAGCATATGCCATGAACCGGAATGGGATTAATACTGCCAAATTTGCAGTTTTCATGACATGCAGGGTCATAAAAAAGGACAGAAAATACATTCCTGTCCTTTTTAGAGTTGAATATAAAGCTTTTAAACGAAGTGATACAGGAATACGATGTTGGCGTCGAGCGCAGGTTTCTTGCTGTCTTTGATTTCGAGGATGACCCTGATTTCGGCTTTCGAAATGCCTCTGAGGTTGACTAAAGAAACAAGTGAAACTTTGGCTCTTACCTCGCTGTTTACAAGCACTGCCTGTCCGAAACGCAGTTTCTCTATACCATAATTAACTGTGAGTTTGGAGTTTCTTACTTCTACAACCTGCTCCCAGAGGTGGGGTAATATCGAGAGATTGAGATAACCGTGTGCGATGGTTGATTTGAAAGGACTTTCGGTTTGACATCTGGCTTCGTCAACGTGAATCCACTGATGATCGAGGGTTGCGTCGGCAAATTTATTGATTTGTTCCTGGGTGATTTTCAGAAAGTCTGAAACGCCCAGTTCTTTACCTATATATTGCTCGAAAGCCTCGTGACTGGTAATGATGATTGGGTTCATTGAATGTGTTTTGAACAGGGGTTAAAAGTGCACAATTTTTTACGTACTGTGCAAAAGTAAGGCAAAATTATGAATTGACCAAATTATCAATATATCTTTTTTGCTGCCGGCAACCATTTCTGATAACTATAAGGATCATCGCTCCAGAAGCTACCTTTTAGCGGATTTGCCCTGCAGCGACAGGTATTTCGCCGTAGTCGTTCTCTTCTCCGGTAAGAATTATATTTGATTTGGTGGATTAATTCAAATTGCATATTTTTGTTCAAAATTCAGAAACAATGCAATATAAGAGAATTCTACTCAAGCTTAGCGGCGAATCGTTGATGGGAGCTAAATCCTATGGTATCGACGAGCAGCGACTGAGCGAGTATGCACAACAAATTGCCGCCATTGTATCGGCCGGTGTTCAGGCGTCCATAGTTATTGGTGGTGGGAATATTTTCAGGGGACTGAGTGGCACAACGCGTGGCTTCGACCGCGTAACAGGCGATCAGATGGGCATGCTGGCAACAGTTATCAACAGTTTAGCACTACATTCAGCCCTACAAGCCGTAGGGGTGAGGTCGCATGTGCTTACAGCCATCCGCATGGAGCCCATAGGAGAGTTTTATAGTAAACAGAGGGCTATTGCTATGTTACAAGCAGGCGAAGTAGTGATTATCTCGGCAGGCACCGGCAATCCGTTTTTCACAACTGACACCGCCTCGGCACTTCGGGCTATCGAAACCCAAGCTGATATAATGTTGAAGGGTACCAGGGTAGATGGGGTTTATACTGCCGATCCCGAGAAGGATCCAAATGCTGTAAAATTCGACGAAATCAGCTATGAGGAGGTATATAGGCGTAACCTCAAAGTGATGGACCTGACTGCTACCACCATGTGCATGGAAAACAACATGCCCATGTATGTTTTCGATATGGATACTCCCGGAAATCTCATGAAAGTGGTTCAGGGTGAGAGAATTGGCACTTTGGTAAGAAAATAAATTTTAAATACAATATTATGCAGGACATTAAACCCATTTTTAATCATGCTGAAGAGAATATGGAAGCAGCAGTTTTGTTTCTCGATGAGTCGCTGGCACATATTCGGGCAGGTAAGGCAAATATCAGGATTCTCGACGGAATCAGGGTCGATTATTACGGATCGCATGTACCTTTGTCGAGTGTGGCAACGGTAACTACACCCGATGCCAAAACTATCGCAGTGCAGCCATGGGAAAAGGCCATGATTCATGTTATCGAAAAAGCCATACAGAACTCCGATGTGGGTATCACCCCGATGAACAATGGTGAAGTAATTCGATTAGGCATTCCTCCGCTTACTGAGGAACGTCGTAAACAACTCACCAAACAATCGAAGAACGAAGGCGAGGAAGCCAAAATATCGATTCGTAATGCTCGACGTGAGGCAATCGAAAAGCTCAAAAAGTTGCTGAAGGACGGGCTGCCCGAAGATGTGGAAAAAGATGCCGAAGCCGAAGTACAAAAGCTGCACGACAAATACATCAAAAGAATTGAAGAAATGTTGGTAGCCAAGGAAAAAGAAATAATGACAGTTTAAAATTTGCCAAAGAGGTTTCAATACATGGAAAACAAAACCAACACATCGCGACGCGACTTCCTGAAACGGTTGTCGGTGCTTGCAGCGACTACCGCGGTAGCCGGTCTGTCACTCGAAACACTTTCTGCTAAAAGCCCGAAACCCCGTAAAATAGCTACATCCGAAAAGGTAAATATTGCCTGTATTGGCATTGGGAACCGCGGTTTGGAAGTTATCAGGGAGTTGTACAAAACAGGGCATTGCAATATTGTGGCTTTGTGTGATACGGATATGGGAGCACCTCATACCATAGAGATTATCAATATGTTCCCCAATGTGCCTCGTTTTCAGGATTTCAGGAAAATGTTCGACACAATGTCGAAGGATTTTGATGCAGTAAGCATAGCCACACCCGATTTCAGCCATTTCCCGGCTACCATGCTGGCTATGTCGTTGGGAAAACACGTGTTTGTCGAAAAACCTATAGGGCACACATTCAGGGAAGTGGAATTGATGATGCGGGGAGCACGCAGGAGTGGGGTAGTAACTCAGATGTGTAATCAGGGCCATTCCGAAGCCAATTATTTTCAGTTCAAAGCATGGAAAGAAGCAGGAATCATCAAAAATGTGACTGCCATCACGGCACATATGAACAATTCGCGTCGCTGGCATAGTTTCGATTCGAACATGAAGAGCATGCCCGGTGCCGAACCGGTACCCCCAACACTTGATTGGGATACCTGGTTGGGAACAGAGCAATTTCGCGATTACAACAAGGATTACATCAACGGACAGTGGCGATGCTGGTACGATTATGGCATGGGGGCGTTGGGCGACTGGGGTGCACACATCCTCGATACGGTGCATGAATTTTTGGAATTGGGTTTACCCACAGAAATCAATATGTTGTACGCCAAAGGACACAATCCGTTTTTCTTCCCCTATTCATCAACCATCGGATTTAAATTTCCGGCACGCAAAGATATGCCAGCCTGCGAAGTGACCTGGTACGATGGTATTGATAATTTGCCGCCTGTACCTGCCGGGTATGGCAATGTGGAACTCGATCCGAATATACCACCTCCGAGTAGCGGACAAATTGTTCCCACGAAGTTGAATCCCGGAAAAATTATTTATTCTAAGGATTTGATTTTCAAGGGTGGAAGCCATGCCAGCACTTTGTCGATTATTCCCGAAGAAAAAGCATTGGAAATGAAATCAAAGTTGCCGGAAGTGCCGAAAAGTCCTTCGAATCATTACGCTAATTTCCTGCTGGCTTGTAAAGGGCAGGAAAAAACGCGTTCACCATTCGAAGTTGCCGGCCCTTTGTGTCAGGTGTTTTGTCTGGGTGTAATCGCACAGAAACTAAATGCAAAGTTGTCATTCGACCCCACCAGAAAACGCTTTATCAATCATAAAGTCGCCAATTATTTGCTCGAAGGCCCCGAACCGCGCCGGGAATGGAGGCAGTTCTATCGTCTTATTTAATCAGCATAGCATCACCATAAACTCCAAAGCGGTATTTTTCCTCCACTGCCACTTCGTAGGCACTCATGATGTGGTCGTAGTCTCCAAAGGCTGCGGCCATCATCAGTAGCGTAGAGTAGGGTAGATGGAGGTTGGTTATCAGCGAATTAGCTGCTGTAAACTCGTAGGGTGGAAAGATGAACTTGTTGGTCCAGCCATCATATGGTTTAATTTTGCCTTCGGTCCCCACCACCGTTTCGAGTGCACGCATCACAGTAACACCTACTGCGCAAATATTCCGGTTTTCGTCATGTGCTCTATTTACCGTTTGGGCAGTTTCGGCTGTGATAATCATTTGCTCCGAATCCATTTTATGCTTGGTAAGGTCTTCTACATCGATTTCCCGAAAATTTCCCAGACTCATGTGCGAAGTGATGAATGTGCTTTCTATTCCTTTGATTTCCATGCGTTTGAGTAGCTCTCGGCTGAAATGAGTTCCAGCTGCAGGTACCGAAACTGCACCTTCGTTTTTGGCAAAGATGGTTTGAAAGCGCTCAGCATCCTCGGGTTCCACTGCTCTGCTGATATTGCGTGGTAGTGGTGTTTCGCCGAGCGAGTACAGGGTTTTTTTAAATTCGTTATGGGTTCCATCGAAAAGAAAACGCAAAGTTCTTCCACGAGATGTGGTATTGTCGATTACTTCGGCAACAAGCGAATCGTCGTCGCCAAAGTAAAGTTTGTTTCCAATCCTGATTTTGCGGGCAGGCTCAACCAATACGTCCCACAAACGCATTTCCTGATTGAGTTCACGAAGCAGAAAAACTTCGATCTGAGCACCGGTTTTTTCCTTGTTGCCATACATGCGGGCAGGAAATACACAGGTGTCGTTGAATACAAAAAGATCATGTTCATTGAAAAACTGAATCACATCCTTAAAAATGCGGTGTTCGATTTTGCCTGTCTGGCGATCCACGACCATAAGTCTCGATTCATCGCGATGCCTTGCCGGATACTGTGCTATTAGTTCCTCGGGCAATTTAAACTTGAATTTCGATAGCTTCATGTTTTGTTAATTTGTAAATCAGTTAGTGAAAATGTTTGTTTGTTTGTATGTTTGTAACTCACTTTCTAAGTGTTCAGTTACATCCTGAATTTCCATGCAATCCGACAGGCGGATATCCCCGATCCGTGTACGTTCCAGTGCTATCAGGTGGGCACCGCTGTTCAACATTAAACCTATATCGCGGGCCAGGGCCCTGATATAGGTGCCTTTGCTGCAAACCACCCTTATTTTCAATACGGGTAAACTAAAATCCAGTATCTCAATTTCATCAATTACGAGCAGTTTCGATTTCAACTCAACTTCTTTGCCTTCACGTGCATAGTCGTAGGCACGCTTTCCATCAACCTTCACCGCCGAATACACCGGTGGCACCTGCCATATCTCGCCCACAAACCTGGGTATTATTAGCTGAACAAGTTCAGAGCTAATATGTTCAACAGGATAAAGAGCATCTACCGGCAGTTCGAGATCGAAACAAGGTGTGGTACTTCCCAGTTGGAGGGTGGCAACATATTCCTTGGTCTGATACTGGTAGCTTTCTATCAGTTTTGTTTTCTTCCCGGTACAAATAATCATGACACCTGTGGCCAGCGGATCGAGTGTGCCGGCATGACCTACTTTGATCTTTTTGATCTTTAATTTTTTTTGAATTACCCACCTGATCCTGTTCACCACATTGAATGATGTCCAGTGCAGGGGTTTATTCACATACAATACTTCACCTTCGATAAAATCCATTTAGTCTGTAATAATCGAAATATAATGCTGAAAATCAGACTACACTAAGGTTTTTTCCCATCAACAAAAGTGTCAGAATCAGTCCGCCAACCGCTATCCTGTAATAGCCGAATGCTTTAAAACCATATTTGGTCAGAAAACCAATGAAAAACTTGATAGCAGCCATGGCCACTACGAATGCTACTACATTGCCTATCAGCAAGGATAACATGTTGTCGAACAGCATATCGGCTTTTCCCGGAGTCATTAACAATTTGAAAAGCATATATCCTGCTGCTGCAGCCATGGTTGGAACGGCCAGAAAAAAAGAAAATTCAGCAGCATTTTTTCGCGATAGGCCTCCGGCCATACCTCCCACAATGCTTGCCATCGAGCGTGAAACACCAGGAATCATGGCAATGCACTGAAAAAAACCGATTTTCACAGCCCTTTTCCATCCAATCGCTTGATTTTCATCAACTTTGTTGAACCACTTGTCGACAAATAGCATAAACACGCCTCCTACAACCAACATGATGGCCACGACCCAAACACTTTCGAGCATACTGTCGATTAAATCGCCTGCCAAAAAGCCAATTGTAGCCGCAGGAAGAAATGCGATAAAAAGCGTTTTGTAAAAGTTCAGGGACTGGAAGAAACGTTTCCAGTATAGCACTATTACAGAAAGGATAGCTCCGAACTGGATGTTGACCGTAAAAGCTTTCACAAAGTCTGTGCTCTCCATTCCAAGCAAATTCTGAGCAATTATCATGTGGCCGGTTGACGAAACCGGTAAAAACTCTGTCAGACCTTCAACGATGGCTATTACTATAACTTCAAACAGGCTCATTTCGATTTAGGTCTGTAAAGTATGGCAAAAATCATGAACAAAAACCCAGCGAACGAAATCATCGGACCAACTGTAATGCGGCGATGACTGAAAATATCGGGATTAAATTCCAGGACGGTTGCCGAACCGGTCATCAGTAGAAACCCTGTTGTAATAAAGATTAAACTGATACCTATCAATATAAAATTGATTTTTGCTAATGTGAATTTCTGATTTTTTTCCATTTGTAAATACAATATATAAGTTGACTATGCAAAATACATGTCGTTGGTTTGCATGCGAAGATACCGGCCTACAGCCAGGTATGATGAGAGCGCTGTGAGTAAGACACCTACTACCAACACAATGAGCGAGACCTGTAACAGGGTCATGGTTTGCAATGTAAAAAGGTTGATGTCGGTCTCCTGAAAAATATAGAAGACCAGCATTGACAACAACCCGAGCGATAGCAGGGCAGCCAGCAAACCGTTGATTATGCCATTTTTGATATAGGGCTTGCGGATGAACCATGGTGTGGCTCCAACCAGTTTCATGGTATTTATCAGAAAACGATTGGCGTAAATGGATACGCGTATGGTGTTGTTGATAAGCGCAATGGAAATGAGAAGCAGGATGGTGGCAATGCCCAGCAACATCACACTGATGCGGGTAATGTTTTCATTGACAAGGCTTACCATGTCCTTCTGATAGGCTATACGGTTGATAATATCGAACTGTTTCAGCTTCGTTTCAATTACAGCTACACTGTCAACATTGGCATATTCAGCATGTAACTTCACTTCAAGTGAAGCCATCAATGGGTTGTATCCGAGAAATTTTGCAGGATTATCGCCCATGGTTTCTATGTGTTCTTTCAGTGCATCCTCTTTTGAAATAAAATTTACTGACTTCACATACGACGAGTTGAGCAGGTATTGTTCTATCCGTTTGATGCCTGCCGAACTTGCTTCGTCATTGATTACCAGCGATAAATTGATATTCTCTTTGATTTGTTTGCCCATGTCGCGGGCAATAAACAGGAGCAGACTCACCATTCCAATAAGAAAAAGTACCAGCGACATGCTCACAATGGAGCTAAACTGAATATTTCGGACGTTGAATCTTTTTTTTGCTTTTTCAGAATTCATAAATAAAGCTTTTTCAATTTAAATGGAGCTGTTTTTTTGTTTTTTGCTATACCTGAAATAGAAATACAGTGCAAAACATAGCAAAAGCAGTATTGACGATATCAGCGCAATGGTGTTACCCACGCTGTATGATTTGGGCTCGAACCGGAAGTCAATTTGATAGTTGCCAGCTTTCAAATTCATGGCGCGCAGGAGATAATTGGCCCTGAAGTAAGGCGCTTTTTCTCCGTTAATATAGGCGTTCCATCCCTTGTCGTAATATATTTCAGAAAATACCGCTACCTGATCTTCTGTTGCGCTGAAAGCATACTGCAAATGATTCGGTTTATATGAAATCAGGCTGATGCTTGCAGTACTATCGGTTTTGGGTTGCAGATTGATATGATCGGCAAAGGCCACATCTGCCACCAAGGTAGTTTTGGTGTCGATTTCGCCAAGCAATTTCATTTCTTCATCCGCATTTTGGGCAATAACAATATTGTTTACCAGCCACGCATTGCCATTGGCATAAGGGTTGGTAAGCGGCATGCTATTCGGGTCCATGATGATGTATTTGAGATTAAGCATGTTGAGCACGCCCAGAGTCTGCGCCAGTGAGTCGAATTGAGCCAATGAACTGATGCGTGTAAATTTCTCCAGTTCAGGAGTAATTTGCATATTGATAAGTTCCTGATAACGCCTGAGTTTGGCTGCATGATATCCGCCAATATTCTTATGGAAATATGAAGGTGAGGCATCGTTGAATATGTTGACAGACAGATTCAGCACCCTGAATTGTGTTTTATCCTGCAGGATAAACTTATCCGCTTCGGTCGGCTTGATGATATTACTGAAAGTTCTTTTGCGACCAAAATTTTCATCGTTCAGATATCTTTTAGCCACAGGTACCAAATCGATAAGAACAATCAGTGCCAGAGCGCCGATTGCAATATTTTCCTTGAGTTTTCCCTTGAGCCAGAGCCAAAGCAGCGCAGCAACTGCAACAATCATTGCCAGGCTTCTGAAGGCATCGGCGCGTAGCATCGCCATCCTGTCGGCCGGTAAGGTGTCGGCCAGGAACGAAAAATCGGCCTGATACATTGAGGAAAGCTGTTGTGCGTACCGGATATCAGCATCGTGGTTGCTGAAACTTCCTGCCAATGAGGGTATCAGTGCAAACAACAGAGCGATACCACCGGTAATAATAGTGCTGATGGCCAGCGGTTTGATGAATTTTAGGCGGTTGGTTTCTATGCTGAGTAATGTTTTGACTGTAAGCACAGCCATCAACGTAATACCGAAACCAGTTGCAACCAAAGTCATCGATACAGTCCTGAATTTGTTATACAGGGGCACATGATCGATAAAAAAGTCGGTCAGCCACATGAAGTTTCTCCCCCAGGAAAGCATAAGGGTGAGGATAATTGTAGGTACAAGCCACCAGAGAATGCGCTTAGGCAACACAAAGAAACCAAGCACAAAAAGCAACATAACCACTGCACCCAGATATACCGGGCCAGAAGTGCCGGGTTGTGTTCCCCAATAAGTATTGAAACGGAAACCTTCCATAGCTTTTTTGGCTTGTCCTGCCCCAAAAAGCTTTTCGAACTCCTGTGCTGTTTCACTATTCATATCTAATTTACTTCCACTCGCTCCTCCCATAAAATTAGGAATGAGCAAAGTCATGGTTTCCTCAATACCATAGCTCCACTGCGTAATGTATTCCTTATTCAGTCCATCCTGAGCGTTTTGCGCATCGGTGGTAAGACCGGTAGATTGGCCACGCATGGTATATTTACCATATTCATTGGTAGTAAGTAGCGAGGTGGCATTCATTCCCAGGGCAATAATCAGGGCGATAATCATCAGTCCGCTGGTTTGCAGAAAAGGTTTGATTCGTTTTTCTATAATGCTGTAGATCAGCTCAATAGCAACAAAAAAGAGGAGTACAATCAGTGTGTAATACAATATCTGAATATGATTTGCCCGCACAGCCAGGCTCAGGAACAGTGCCGTGAGCAGACTTCCGGCAACCATTTTCTCACGATAAGCCAGAAAAACACTACCGATAAGGGGCGCCATGTAAGCGATGGTGATGGCCTTGGAATTATGACCTGCAGCAATGATTATCAGATTGTATGAAGCAAAAGTGAAAACCAGCGATCCTACGATGGCAAGCCAGGGCTTAAACCTGAAAGTCAGCAACATCACGTAAAAACCAACCAGATAAAGCATTATCAGATACACCGGTGCAGGGAATTTCATGAAAACTTCTTCGATGTATTTCAACAGATTGTTGGGCTGACGCATTGAAATCTGATAAACGGGCATACCACCGAACATTGAGTTGGTCCATAGTGTTACATCGTCGTTGTTTTCGTTGTAATCAACAGTTTCTTTGGCCATATACATCCAGCTTTCGGTATCGTGACCAAGCAATCTTTTCCCTTCGAGAACCGGGCTGAAATAGGTGAATGAGATGATAATGAAAAGAATAACAGCAATCAGGTGAGGCAGAATTTTGCTGAAGTTATTTTTATTCATGAGCAGTTTTTTTGTTGTTGAGCAGATTTTGGGGAAAATCGCACAAAAATACATCATTTTTTGGCAAAAATCTCATGTTCAATGGTTAAATATCAAAAAAAGTCTGTCTTTAGCAAAGCTGTTAGGTTGTTTCAATAAGAACAAAAAAATAATTACTTTTGCATCAAAACTTATAATTGCATGTTCAGCGACGATCAGATACGGCAAATTCGTGCCGATTTTCCCATCCTTCAGGAGAAGATTTACAATCAACCCCTGATTTATTTCGACAACGGGGCTACTACGCAAAAGCCGCAGGCGGTGATCGACGAGATAACATTTGCCTACAAACACCTGAATGCGAATATTCACCGGGGTGTGCATTTTCTTAGTCAGAAGGCTACTGAAGCTCATGAAGAAGCCCGCGCAACTGCCGCCCGTTTTCTTGGTGCAGCCAAACATGAGGAGATTGTGTTTACGCGGGGTACCACCGAAGCCATAAATCTGGTGGCCTTTTCGTTTGGTGAAGCTTTTTGCAAAGTTGGCGACGAAATCATTATTTCTGTGATGGAACATCATTCCAATATTGTACCTTGGCAGATGTTGTGTGAGCGTAAAGGGATGACTATGAAGGTGATACCGATGAACAGTGAGGGCGTGCTGGATTTGGAGGTTTATAAGTTGCTGATTACAGAAAAAACGAAGTTAGTGTCGGTTACACATGTATCGAATTTGCTTGGAACAGTGAACCCCGTGAATGAAATCATTGCCATTGCGCATCAGCATGAAATTCCGGTGCTCATCGACGGAGCACAGGCTGTACCACATATACCTGTTGATGTACAAGAACTGGATGCCGACTTCTATGTATTTTCTGCACATAAAATTTATGGACCTACAGGCATCGGTGTGCTTTATGGCAAAGAAAAGTGGCTCAATTCCATCCCTCCATATCAGGGTGGGGGAGAAATGATTGAAAAAGTGAGTTTTGAAAAAACCACCTACAATGTTTTGCCCTTCAAATTCGAAGCTGGGACGCCCGATTATATCGGTTCAATGGCACTGGCAGCAGCTTTGCGTTATGTGACTGCCCTTGGAATCTCCAATATTGCAGCTTATGAGCACGAACTGACTGCCTATGCTACCAAACGCCTCATGGAGATTGAGGGCATGAGAATAATTGGCACTGCTGCTGATAAAAGTGCGGTGATTTCTTTCCTGATTGGCGAAATTCACCCCTACGATGTGGGGATGCTGCTTGATAAACTGGGAATTGCTGTGCGTACCGGTCATCATTGTGCTCAGCCTTTGTCCGACTCCCTCGGTATCCCGGGAACAGTGAGGGCGTCGTTCGCTTTTTACAATACACGACAGGAAATCGACAATTTTATGATTGCATTGAAAAAAGTGGCTTTGATGTTGGGGAATGGTTGATGTCATTACCACATTAGTCACTTAAGAGAACAAATGTAAGAATAGGAATTTCATATCTTTGTGAAACTTCGTGGTTCTCTGTGTAATAACTTTAAATTTTAACACAAAAAACACAAAGAAGACACAAAGAAACCAGGCATAAAAATTTAAATAAATATGGATATTAATCAGGTACAACAAAGAATCGTGGATGATTTTAATCAGTTCGACGACTGGATGGATAAATATGCCCTGCTGATAGAACTTGGTAATGGTTTGGAGCCGATTAATGAGAAATACAAGGTTCCTCAAAACATCATCGAAGGTTGTCAGAGTCGCGTTTGGCTGATGGCCGAAATGGAAGACGGAATTGTTTACTATAAAGCCGAAAGCGATGCGATTTTAGTGAAAGGTATTGTGGCACTGTTGCTCGAAGTTTTTTCAGGTCGTACTCCTGATGAGATTCTTAATTCCGACTTGTTTTTTATTGAAAAAATCGGTTTGCGCGAACATTTATCGCCGACCCGCTCGAACGGATTGCTGGCCATGGTTCGTCAGATTCGTTTGTACGCCCTGGCTCTGAAATCGAAAACAGCTCAATCAAAATAACTCATGCAGCTTTCACGGATTGCAGACATACTTGAGTATAGTCCTCCTGTTAACGATCGGATAATTTCCTGGTTGCTAACCGACAGCCGACTGCTGGCTTTTCCCTCCGAAACCCTGTTTTTCGCTTTGGTAACTCAGCGTAATAACGGTCATCGCTATATCCGCGGATTGTATGAACGAGGGGTGCGGGCTTTTGTAGTGAGTGAACAAACCGGATATGAGTCGCAAATGCCCGATTCCGATTTTATTTTGGTGGGTGACGTTTTGAGGGCTTTGCAAAAACTTGCTGCCGTTCGCCGTAACGGTTTTAACATTCCTGTGATTGGCATTACCGGAAGCAATGGCAAAACGATAGTCAAGGAATGGCTCTTTCAGTTGCTGCACACCGAACATCAAATTACCCGTTCGCCCCGAAGCTATAATTCGCAAACAGGTGTTCCTTTGTCGGTTTGGCAACTCAATAATGCGTCAACCATGGGAATATTTGAAGCTGGAATTTCACAGCCTGGCGAAATGGTTCATCTGCAGCAGATCATAAAGCCCGATACCGGCATTTTTACATGTATCGGGGATGCTCATCAGGAGTTTTTTCCTGATATTGAAACCAAAATCAGGGAGAAGGCCGCGCTTTTTGCTGAGTCGGATCAATTGATCTACCGGGCAGATAATCCGCTGTTAAATGAAGTGCTTCATGCGCTGAATCTTAAAGCAAAACTTGTGACGTGGGGCAAACACTGTGATGCTACCCTGAGGATATTGAATATTACGACGCAAAACAACAAAACCATACTGCAAATAGAAGCAAAACAGCAAAAATTTACAATTTGCATCCCTTTTACAGATGAAGCTTCGGTCGAGAATGCGATGCACTGTGTAACGCTGATGTGGTTTTACGGTTATGATAATGATTTTATAAACAGCCGATTACAAGTGCTTGAACCTGTAGCGATGAGACTTGAGTTGAAAGAAGGCAAAAATGGATGTGTCATTATCAACGATAGTTATAACTCCGACCTGAGTGCCCTCGGAATTGCCCTCGATATGATGCGACAACATGCCGATACACGCAGAATGAAAACAGTGTTGGTATTGTCCGATATCCTTCAAAGCGGACTGAATTCCGACGGGTTATATTCCGAAGTAGCACGCTTGCTCGGTTCCCGTCGTGTCGATTGTTTGCTTGGAGTGGGCGAGGAGATCAGTCGGCATGCTTCTTTTTTTGACTTGCCTGAACAACACTTTTATGCCACTACAGAAGCTGTTTTAGCCTCACATCGCATTGAAAATTTTAAGGATGTGGTGATATTGCTCAAAGGTTCCCGGCCTTTCCGCTTCGAAGATTTATCCTCGCGTCTCGAACTCATTGTACACGAAACCCGCATGGAGGTTAACCTGAATGCGCTGATCGATAATTTCAATTATTTCCGCGGAAAACTGCAACGGGGAACTCAAGTTCTGTGTATGGTTAAAGCCTTTGGGTACGGTAGCGGATCGGTTGAAATCGCCCGCACTTTACAGCATCATGGTTGCGATGCACTGGCAGTGGCAGTGGCCGACGAAGGAGCTGAACTTCGTAAAGCAGGTATTCATATCCCGGTGTTGGTGATGAACCCTGAGAAAAGTGCTTTCAATGTGCTTTTCGAACATCATCTTGAGCCAGAAATTTACAGCATGAGACTGTTACGTGATTTTGTAATGGCAGCTGCACGTTTGGGAATCACTTCCTATCCGGTTCATATTAAGATAGATAGTGGCATGCACCGTCTCGGTTTCGATCCTGCTGAGATCGACGAACTTATCCGGTATTTGCAAAATCAGCAAGTAGTGATTGTGCGTTCGGTGTTCTCGCATCTTGCAGGCTCTGAAAATTCGGAACACGATGATTTCACAGCTACACAGGCTCAAGTCTTTGAGCAAAGTGCACTGAAAATAAGGGAGGCTTTCAGTCACCAAATCATGTTTCACCTGCTCAATTCGGCCGGTGTAGAGCGTTTTACGTGTTTTCAGCATGATATGGTACGCTTGGGTATTGGCTTGTATGGTGTTTCGGCATTGGCCGGACAGCAATTACGGCAGGTGTGCAAACTCAAAACCATCATCCTGCAATTGAAAAACATTGCAGCAGGCGAAACAGTGGGTTACAACCGCAATGGGAAAGCTGTTAACGATATGCTGATAGCCGTATTGCCTATTGGCTATGCCGATGGTTTCGATCGTAAACTGGGCAATGGTTTGGGCGAAGTTCTTGTTGGCAGTCAAAGGGTTCCTGTAATTGGTAATGTCTCGATGGATCTCACCACAGTGGATGTAACAGGTATGCAGGTGAACGAGGGCGATACCGTTGAAGTGTTCGGTGACGATCTTACAATCAGTGAAATAGCCTCCAAAATTGACACGATACCCTACGAAATACTTACAGGTATCTCGCGCCGGGTGAAAAGAGTTTACATTCAGGAATAAGGAGAACATTCATGATAGTTGTATTGATTCATCATCCCAAAAGTTGCCTGTCGATATTACAAAGTGCATCCGACCTTGCCCAAAAGTTTCAAAAATCTTTTGGCATAGTGATAAGAACCGCTCAAAATGTGGATATTCAGGATGAAACTTCTGTTCTGTATTCAGAATTCAACCCCGATTACAGAAGGTTGGTGTTACCCAATGAAACTATTCAACAAATAACCGACGAAACCGAAGCATCATTTCTATTTATCCAACCCGTTTCATTGAAAGTCCGCTATTTGCAAAGCATCCTTAATGAGAGTCGTGATTTGCGCATCCCCTATCTGGTTTTTCCCGATACCTTTTCGCCACTCATACCGGAGAAAGTGCTGGTGCCGGTTAATTTTCTGATAGAAGAAATTGAAAAAGCCCAGTTTGCAGCAGCTTTTGGACGTTTCTGCAATGCTGCTATTTGTTTACTGACTGCCAACGATTATGGTTCGAAAGCGCGTACTAATACTCAGAAAATCTGCTCGGTACTCGATCAGTTCGGATTGCAGTACCTGCAGCAAACCGGTCGCAAAGACAGCTTCAAAATTGAATACGATGCCATAGCAAAAGCAAAGGAAGAACACTACAACCTCATCATCGCATCTGCATCACGTGAATATGGTCTCGACGATATTATTTTCGGGCCCAAAGAGCTCCATCTGATCCGAAAATCCCCCGTTCCTGTTATGCTTATAAATCCCCGAGGCGATTTATATACCTTATGCGATTGAGGTTTGTTTGCTGCGATTGCAATTTTTTAGCTGTGG
Source organism: uncultured Paludibacter sp. (assembly GCA_964350125.1). GTDB lineage: Bacteria > Bacteroidota > Bacteroidia > Bacteroidales > Paludibacteraceae > Paludibacter. Next base: position 20,396 of record CAYGJI010000051.1, read on the forward strand.
GTTTTGAAAAGAGCTAATCGTGAGATTTTTTTTGTACTTCAAATAAACTCATTTACCTTTGCATCGTCGTTACATCGTGGAGTTAACAATGGCAGTACATGCAGATGTAATCCATCTAAAGATTCGGCGTAAGCGAACAGTTGAATCCGAGTCATTATTTGAGCTACGGGGTGTAATCGACGAAAAAACATGAGGTGTTTGGGATCTGTAGTCAACCATGGAAAACTCCTGGTTGAGAAAATCAATAAAATTATATTTAAGTAACAGGAAGAAAATAATGTCATATTTTAAACGCATTTAAAAACAACATA
>CAYGJI010000052.1:0-20698 GCA_964350125.1 uncultured Paludibacter sp.
CAACTTCCTAAAAAAACATCATTTCTTATAGGCTTGATATTCAGTTACATGCAAAGCATAGTTAAAATCATTTCTTAGAGCCTGATTTGTAAGGCGCTGATAATCAATGATAGTATTTTCATAAGTGCTTGGTTGTCCCCGAAAATGATTGGTTTAATTGTGTCAGATGTTGTGCCTTTGTGGCATGTTTATAAAAGCCATACCTAAAATCGACCGCAATACCGGCAAGGCGTACAACTATTACCGGTTATGCGAAAGTTGCCGCCCGGGCGGAAAAGTGCGTCACCTAACCATTCTGTCGCTCGCAATCTGCCATTGTACCCAACACCGCCTGTGGTCGAAGCCCTGGCGCACAGGTTCTATAACCAGATTATTGAAGGAAAGCTGGTTGACCGAGCGCCCGGTGTTTCTGAGCCTAAAAACTTTGAAACAGTTGACCTTGACAGTGTTGAAGTTGAATCGGAACATGCCACGGTTGACTGGCTGAACGATAACAGTGCACTGTGCGAACTGATGGGCATGGAAGAGGATACTTCCTTCTACCCGCAAAGAAGAAGGGGTTTATTTCCTGAGAACCTCCGAAAAGGACATCAACGAAGTAACGTTTTGGGAAATCTACAATACCATCCGCGAAATAGAGGCCTCGTTTTCCGTATCCTGAAAACCGACCTCGAAATACGCCCTGTTTTCCATAAAACCGACGAAAACACGATGGCACACCTGTTTCTTGCCGTACTGGCATACCAACTGGTAAGTACCATCCGCTACCGATTAAAGGCAAAAGGGATTCACCACAACTGGTCGCATATCGTCAGGATTATGAACACGCAGAAAGGGGCAACAGTTACCATGCAGGACAAAAACGATCGGAAAATCTATATCCGCAAATGCAGTAAACCCGAAACCAAAGCCCGCGAAATTTACGATGCCCTGGGGTACAAATACCAACCCTGGATACGAAAATCCGTGTTGCCCGAAAAACAACCGCAAAAAACAGACAACGCTGATTGTGTGGAAATTACAAGTTAGATGGTGCAAGTTGGGTTAAGAACTTTCCCTGTTGCCGTATGTAAATGCAAATAGGAAACACAATTACTGTCAATCGCAAAAATAACTTGAAAGATTGATAACAGCAAAGAAAATGAGGTGAAAACGGACTTGTTTGATTAATAGTGAGTTAGGTGAAAAAGGGAGACAAAAAGGAAGAAAATTCCTTTTTGTCTCTTTCTGTAGCGGGAACGAGAGTTGAACTCGTGACCTCCGGGTTATGAATCCGACGCTCTAACCATCTGAGCTATCCCGCCCTCTTTTTTGCAAAAGTGGTGCAAAGATAGTTAATTTAGGAAATATGGCAAATTGTTGAGGAACTTTTTTTAGAGAGTCAAGAGCCAAGAGCCAAGAGTCAAGAGTTAAGAGTCAAGAGCCAAGAGTCAAGAGCCAAGAGTCAAGAGCCAAGAGTTAAGAGTCAAGAGCCAAGAGTTAAGACTTGTAATATTGATAGTTCTGAATTTATAGTTAATCGTAACAAAACAATCATCATTATTCCATCTTGATTCAATTTTTTGATTTTTGACTGAACAATCAATTATTTCAAGTCTTGGCTCTTGATTCTTGGCTCTTGACTCTTAACTCTTGACTCTTGGCTCTTGGCTCTTGACTCTTGGCTCTTGACTCTTGACTCTTGGCTCTTGACTCTTGGTTCTTGGCTCTTGGTTCTTGGCTCTTGGTTCTTGCCTCTTGCCTCTACTTCATTCCCAAATTAAACATCACAAACGACCATACATCGGTTTGGGCATCAATTATTTTGCTGATGGGTTTGCCGGCACCGTGGCCTGCTTTTACGTCGATGCGGATGAGCGTTGGGTTTTTGCCTGAATTGGCTGCCTGCAAGGTAGCTGCAAATTTAAAGGAATGTGCCGGCACCACTCTGTCGTCGTGATCGCCGGTGGTAATCAATGTTGCCGGATAGTCGGTGCCTGGTTTCAGATTATGCAGCGGCGAATATCCGAGCAAATACTCAAACATTTCCTTACTATCGTTCACAGTGCCATAATCAGTGGCCCATGCCCAGCCAATGGTGAATTTCTGATAACGAAGCATGTCGAGCACGCCAACTTCAGGAATGGCTACTGCAAACAGTTCCGGACGCTGAGTCATGGCTGCTCCAACGAGCAAACCTCCATTCGAGCCTCCGTTGATGGCCAGTTTTTTCGGGTTGGTGTATTTTTCGGCAATCAGATATTCGGCAGCAGCAATAAAATCATCAAACACATTCTGCTTCTGCATTTTGGTGCCGGCTTTGTGCCATTTCTCACCGTATTCGCCCCCGCCACGCAGATTGGCAATGGCATACACACCTCCCTTTTCGAGGAAAGGAATTCGCGAAACAGTAAATCCGGGTAACAGGCTGATATTGAATCCACCGTATCCATAAAGCATGGTCGGGTTCTTGCCGTTTTTCTTCAATCCTTTTTTGTAGATGATGCTCATGGGTACTTTGGTTCCGTCTTTTGAAGTATAGAAAATCTGCTCACTTACATAATCTTCGGGGTTGAACAAAACTTCAGACTTACGGAATATCTCAGCTTGGTTTTGTGCTACATCAAACCTGAAAATGGTGGGAGGGAAGGTGTAGGATGTGAAAGTGTAAAATGCTTCATTCTCATCCATTTTTCCTGAAATGCCTACGGTACCAATGGTTGGAAGTTGAACTTCATACAAGGTTTTTCCTGTTGTATCATACGCAAATAAATGATGTGAAGCATCTTTCATGTATCTGATGAAAAGCCGTCCGCCGATGATTGATGCCGTTTCGAGTACTTCGTCTTTTTCCGGAATTACTGTAACCCAGTTTTCGAGCTCAGGCTTTGCAGGGTCGAATGCCATGAGTTGTTTGTTGGGTGCTTTATAGTTAGTAAGCACATATACCTTTCCTTCGAAATGTTCAATCACATCAAAATCCGATTCAAATCCCGGTGCAATCAAACGGGCTTGTGTGTTCTTTTTGGTTAAGTCTTTAATCCATAACGAATTGCCTGAAGTTGATTCTGTTTCGTAAATGAAAAGGTATTTTTCATCATCCGAAACACCTGCTGCACAATTGCGGAGCGCAAACTGTTTGTTTTCGAAGATGATTTTATCCTGCGACTGGTTTTGTCCGAGCTGATGATAATAGACTTTATGAAATTCGTTTTTGCCGGATAGTTCTTTCCCTTGTTCAGGTTTTCCGTATGCCGAATAATAAAAACCATTTCCCTGCCACGAAATACCTGAAAATTTCACCCATTCGATGTGATCGGTGAGCAAAGTGCGGGATGCAACTTCCATTACAAATATCTCGTTCCAGTCGGAACCGCTTTTTGATATGCTGTAAGCCAGGTACCTGCCATCATTCGAGAAAGATATCGATGATAGCGAAACAGTGCCGTCATCCGAAAGTTTGTTCGGGTCGAGCAAAACCCGGGGTTCTGCATTCAGTGAGTCTAATTCATAAAGTACACTTTGATTCTGTAAACCATCGTTTTTGAAGAAATAATACTTGTTGTTCACTTTTTGGGGCGCCCCGTATTTAGGATAATTCTGAAGCTCAGTCATTCTCTCTTTCAGTGCGTTACGGAATGGAATCTGCTCAAGATAGGCGTTGGTAACATTGTTTTGGGCGATGACCCACTTGCCGGTTTCCTCAGAGCGATCGTCTTCGAGCCAGCGGTATGGATCAGAAATTACTACTCCCCAATAGGTGTCTGTTACTGTATCTTTCCTTGTTTCGGGATACTGAATGGTTGGTTTGTGGGTGCAATACTGCATCATGGACATGAACAGGATTAAATAAATGAATTTTTGCATAACGGTGAATTTGTAGTTGTTTCGTGGTATTTTTTTTACGAACTTTTTATTACTGATTAAGTGGGTTGCTTTAATCCCATTTCAGCAGCAATCTGATACATGAACGCTTTAGCAGCTTCATATTCGTTGGGAATAATTCCGTCGAAAATAGCATCTTTGATGCGGGTTTTAATTTCACCTACTGTTGCGCAAGCAGGCAAATCAAATATCTCCATAATTTCCTTTCCATCTACCGGAGGTTGAAAATTGCGAACGCGGTCTTTATCCTCTATGTCTTTGAGTTTTTGGCGCACTAACTGAAAATTAGCTCTGTATTTTTTTACTTTTTCCGGATTTTTGGATGTTATATCAGCCTCACAAAGCAACATCAGGTCGTCGATATCGTCGCCGGCTTCAAAAAGCAACCTTCGGATGGCTGAATCCGAAATTTCATCCTCACTCAAAACGATGGGGCGCATATGCAGGGATACGAGTTTCTGCACATATTTCATCTTTTCGTTGGTAGGAAGTTTCATCTTTCTGAAAATCTCAGGAATCATTTTTTCGCCGACGAAATTGTGGTTATGGAATGTCCATCCTAAACGGTGGTCGAAACGTTTGGTTCTTGGTTTTCCGATATCGTGCAACAATGCAGCCCATCGAAGCCACAGATTGTCGGTGTGCTGACAAAGTACGTCGAGTACCGCCAGGGTGTGATAGAAATTGTCTTTGTGACCCACGCCATCTTTGGTTTCAGCTCCTTTTAGCGCCAGCAACTCCGGAAAGATAATTTCAAGTAATCCGGTTTTTTCCAACAGAATGATACCCATGGAAGGTTTAGCCGAAAGCATGATTTTGTTGAGTTCGTCGGCTATACGCTCTTTGGAAATGATGTCGATTCGGTGTTTATTACGGGTAATGGCATCGAATGTATTCGTTTCGAGGTAGAAACGTAGTTGTGTCGAGAACCTGATGCCTCGCATCATACGCAGCGGATCGTCGGAGAAAGTGATGTCGGGATCAAGAGGTGTCCTGATTACAAAATTCTTCAGGTCATTCAGTCCGTTAAAAGGATCAACCAACTCGCCATACCGCGCTTTATTCAAACAAAGCGCCAGGGCATTGATGGTAAAGTCGCGCCTGTTCTGATCGTCGACAAGTGTGCCATCTTCTACAATGGGTTTGCGGGAATCAGAACGATACGATTCTTTTCTGGCTCCTACAAATTCAATTTCAAGGTCTTTGTATTTTATTTGTGCAGTGCCAAAGTTTTTAAAGACTGTGAGTTTCGCTTTGCGGCCCAGTTGTGCAGCCACTTTTCCGGCCAGCTCAATGCCGCTGCCAACCACCACGATATCAATGTCTTTCGAAGGTCTTTTTAATAATATATCCCGCACATAACCTCCGATAACATAACATTCCTTGTTGTTTTTGTCGGCTATGTCGGCTATGATGTGAAAAATCTTATCCTGTAAATGCTCTATCATAGCACAAAGATAATTTATTTTTTAGTCTCCACATTTCAACGGTTCAATTTCAGGACTTATTTGCCACATCGCCTGCCACACACCGAAGGCATGGAGCCCCATAATGCAAGGTCGTTGAAACGTAATCATTTGTGGGCAATGATCAGTTGTTATTTTTTGGTTATCATTACGAGCATCATGCATCGCCCCTCACCGCATGGTGGAAGTTATACAGCATCAAAAGCAAAAGCTAAAAAATGGCAGTTTGCTCATCTTTTAACTTCAGCTATTTTGTAAGAATAATTGCAGTTACGATGCTTTTGGTTTTGCTTGCTTCTTTTTCAGTTCTTTCTGTAGATTTGCAATCATCTCTTCCTGATCGCGGATTGTTTTGAGTAATTCGTTCAATTCCTCATTTTCTACATCATCAGGGAATTGCGAATTCACTCTTTCGGTAAAATCTGCAAGTATGTTCATGTAATTGATAAATGCATCATAAGGTGATTCATAGTGTGTGCTATAAGCATCTTTGTGGCTCATGAATCTGAAGTTCTCGGTAGATTGTAGCATCAACCAGTCGTGACGAATTGGCCGATCGTTGCACATCCTCACTCTCTCGCCAATGCTGTAGAGTTTGTTCAGTGCTTCTTGTTGCAAGTCGTTTCCGTTCCACAAACTCAGGTCTTTTTCGTGACCACACCAGCTGATAGGATAGGGTATATTCAGATTTCCGGCTGTCTCGTACTTTTCGGTCAGTTCCGAAGGCAGTCCGAATTGAAGTCTGTTTTCCATGGCATGGTATGGTAGCGCTTTCATAAAGTCGAAGATGCCCGATTCGTGGCGTTGTATGGTGCCGAAGGTGTCATATCCCATCCAGATGTTGACAACCTTTTCCTGTGCAGGTGCATTGGCAATCCATCCTATCAGTTTTTCGGCAGTTAGCGGATAATCAGCCCAACCGGGACTTGAGAAGCGCAGGTTGATATCTTCCGAAAGTTTGATATTTCGGACCAGAAGTTTCATGTCTTTCAGGTAGCTGTGCCCATACACAAAATTGGGGCTTTTCCAGCCCATGATGTGTTTGGTTTCGTCGATCAACATGGTTTTGTAACCGAGCTTTCTCACCATTTCGCCAATTTCATCACTGTAGATGAGTTCGGTATTACGAAAAGCTGTAGGCTTTTTACCGAAAAGCGATTTTATTTTTTCGCTGTGTTGCTTTACTTCAAGTTCAAACTCATCCATGTCGTAAACCGACGAAAGCGAATGTGCATAGGTTTCGGCCAGAAATTCAACACTTCCTGTTTGTGCCAAATCCCTGAAACTATCGATAACTTCCGGTGCATATTGCTCGAGTTGCTCCAAAGTGACTCCGGAAATGGAAAAGGCGCACTTAAACTTTCCGTTCGAACTTCGAATCATTTCGGCAATGGTTTTGTTGGCCGGAAGATAACTTTGCTCAGCAAGTAAGCGTATTTTCTCCTCGGTCATAAAGTCATCATAATAATAGTGATCCTGTCCGATCTGAAAGAACCGGTATCTTTTCAACCGCTTGGGTAGGTGAAGTTGAAAATAAAAACAAATGCTTTTCATATGCTGTATTATTTAATATTCTGTGAAACAAAATGGTTATCTCAACACACTGTCGTATATGGCTCTCACTTTCAGGCCTGCATCATACCATTTGATGTTATTCACCTCTTTGCGTCCCAGGTTTTTGAGACTTTCATACATGGCCGGATATTTCACGATGCCATAAATAGCATCGGCCATGGCATCAATGTCCCAATAATCGGTTTTGATGGCATGGGTCAGAATTTCGGCACAGCCCGATTGTTTCGAGATGATGGATGGAGTTCCCACCTGCATTGCTTCGAGTGGAGAGATTCCAAAAGGTTCCGACACCGATGGCATGATATACACATCACTTTCAGCAAGCATTTCGTGTACCTGTCGTCCCTTCAGGAAACCGGTAAAATGAAATTTATCGGCGATGCCCCGATGTGCAGCAAGATTGACCATGGCATTCATCATATCGCCGCTTCCTGCCATTACAAACCGAACACCGTTGGTTTTCTGAAGTACGCGATGCGCCGCTTCCACAAAATATTCCGGACCTTTCTGCATGGTGATTCTGCCTAAGAAAGTTACAACCTTATCTTTTCGTTCAGTTTTGTGGAAAGTATCAGCATCGGTTAGTGGTTCAACCGCATTGTGCACAGTGGTTACCTTGCGTGGGTCCTGATGATATTTTTCAATGACAATCTTTTTGGTCAGATCGCTTACCGTAATGATATGATCGGCCGTGTCCATTCCTCTTTTTTCGATGGCATAAACGGTAGGGTTTACCTGTCCGCGACTGCGGTCGAAATCGGTGGCATGCACATGAATAACAAGCGGTTTTCCGCTAATATGTTTGGTAAAAACGCCCGCCGGATAGGTGAGCCAGTCGTGCGAATGAATGATGTCGAAATCGACCTGATGAGCCAACACACTTGCCACAGCTTCGTAGTTCGATATTTCTTCAATCAGATTATCAGGATAACGTCCCGAGAAATTGATGCATCCAAGCTCATCGGTGTAAATTCTGCCGTAGTCGTATTTGATGCCATTGCGCAGCCAGAAATATTCATCGGGATGCATCAGATGCCCGATGCGATGATTTACATGCTCCCGGTTGTTGTCTTTCCAAACTACCGGAACATTGCATGCGCCAATGATTTTCAAAAAACTCTGATCTTCGTCACCATGTGGTTTGGGTATTACGAAAGTTATTTCCATATCATCCTGTTGAGCCATTCCCCGTGTTAAACCATAACTTGCGGTACCTAATCCACCAAGAATATGAGGCGGAAACTCCCATCCAAACATCAATGCCTTCATATTTTATTTATTTACAGGTTCTTCAATCATTTTCAATACTCTCAGTGTTTCGGCTACGCTCATTGCAAACGACATGACTCCGTGACCTTTATAGGGCGGATTACCATCGAACAGTTCCGGTATGGTTCCAACACACAATTCGGTCAGTTCTGCTTCGAGTCCCAAAAGGATTCTTTCGATAAATGATTTTCCGCTGTTTTTGTAAATGCGCAGATATGCTTCGGCATATATGCCTATGAACCAGGGCCATACCGGACCATTGTGATAGTTTCGGTTTCGTTCGAGCATACCTCCGATATATACCGGACGGTAAAAACCGCTTTTCGGACTCAGGCTTCTTAATCCTTTGGGAGTAAGTAATTCGCGGGTACAAATATCAACTATCGATTTTTGCATGTTTCTGTCGAGGGGCGAATAAGGTAAACCTACAGCCATTAGCATGTTGGGCCTCACTTCCATGTCGTGATACTGATCGATTACATAATCGTGCAGATAAGTGCCATTCCAGAAATTGGCTACAAATGCTTCACGCGAAATTTCGGCTTGATAATCCATCAAATCAGCTGCATGTTCATTTCCCTGAAGTCTTTTCAGCGAAGCTATAAATTTCAGTGCATTATACCACAGTGCGTTGATTTCCACGATATAGCCTGTGCGGGGAGTAATCGGTCGACCATCTTCCATGGCATTCATCCAGGTCATGGGACGTTCTGTTCCATGAACATACAGCAGGCCATTATTATGAAGAATCAGATTTGGGTGCCCCTGTTTTCTGATAAAGGCAATGATGGAAGAGCAAATATCCTCAAACCTGTTGGCAGCATTTTCAGGACTGCTGTATGCTGCATATAGTTGAATCGCCCTGATGAAATACAAAAGCACATCCGGTTCGGAAAATCCTTCGGTTTTAATTTCATGTGTTCTGCCTTCCAGAAAAAGCATCACTTCTTTCATAGCTGTATCTATGATGGCGTAGAAATACTCAGGCCGGTCGATGCTAAGCGTACATCCGGGCAGTGCAAGAAACTGATCGCGGGCCCGGGCACCGAACCACGGATATCCTGCGATCAGGTAAACGCCCTCTTCGGTTCTCTTATAAAACTGTTGGGCCGAGTTTTTCAGCGTACTGAACATATCTGTGCGTTCTTCGCGCTTCAGAAGTTCAGCCTCCCACAATTCCGATAATCTGGAGGGTGAAGTTTCTGTAATTCCTGCTGCAAAAATGATTGATTCTCCCTTTTTGATAGGTAATTCGAAATATCCGGGGACTAATAAATCTTCTTTATACGCATATCCTCTTTCCTGTTCTTTGTAATATTCTATGTTCCTGTACCAGTCGGGCTGATGGTGATATGTGTTTTTTTTGCTGAACTGCATGTAAAGATGCGGATAGTTTTCGTACATCCTCATGTTGATACCGTTCTTACAGGGATTGAATGATTTATCGGCCTGATCGTTTTCGAAAGTCAGACTATTCACACTTCTGAAAGCCAGAAAGGGCTTAAAACGCAGTTTGGTAGGCGAGTGTGCTTCAATCAGGGTGTATTTGATCAGAAGCCTGGGTTCAAACGAAACCATCAGTTTTTCTTTCGAAAGAATAACGCCTCCAACCCTGTAAATGGTACGTGAAATCACATTGCAGTCGAACTGACGGATGTATTTATGTCCGTTTGGACTAAAGTTATTGCCCTCATATTTGTGTATTCCCAGATTGAACTCAGCACCATGTTGTATCACTGTTTCGTCAAACGACGAAAGCAATACATGGTTGCTGTTGTCGATAGAAGGTATGGGGATCACCAGCTGACCATGGTATTTCCGGGTATTACAATCGATGAGTGTAGTGCTGTTGTAAGCGCCTGCCCTGTTGGTACGAATCATTTCTCTTGGTAGAGATTTCTCGAGATTGATGAGCAAAGTTTTATCGAAATTCAGGTAACTCATAGATTACGCAATTAAGGATTGATACTAAACGATTGCAATTTAGATAAAAATACCTGAACAACCAAATTTAAATTTTCATGAAACTGAATATGCAAAAGGGTTTTGGAAGATAAATGTCAGTTTTTCAATATGTTAATAAACAATAAAAATTTCGGTATGCAAATTTGGATTAAAAAACTTGTTGCAGAACAACTTTTATGTGCCAGTTTTTGCATACCGAAATGAAAATTGATGCCGTTTCAGCTCAGTTGGCAAAGCAAATCATTCGCAATGATTAGGTCAGGAGTCCGGGCACTTGAAAAGTTCACTACTGAAGTTCTTTCTCCAGATTCTGTTTAATAGCAGCCAGAAAATCCTGTGTATTCAGGTACTGACCATGGCTGACTTTTTCGCCATACACGAGAATAGCCAGGTCTTTAGTCATTTTGCCTTCTTCAACGGTAGCCACACATATCTTTTCCAGTGTTTCGCAAAAAGTTATCAGAGCTTTGTTACCATCAAGTTTACCTCGGTGCGATAATCCACGAGTCCATGCAAAAATGGATGCAATGGGGTTGGTCGAGGTTTCTTTCCCCTGCTGGTGTTGGCGGTAATGCCTTGTTACGGTTCCGTGAGCAGCTTCTGCTTCCACCGTTTTTCCATCGGGGGTAACCAATACCGACGACATCAGCCCGAGTGATCCGAAGCCCTGAGCCACAGTATCCGACTGTACATCACCATCGTAGTTTTTACAGGCCCATACAAAACCACCGTTCCATTTGAGTGCTGCTGCAACCATATCGTCGATCAGTCGGTGTTCGTAGGTAATACCGGCATCAGCAAATTTTTCTTTAAACTCTGCCTCATATACTTCCTGGAAGATATCTTTAAAGCGGCCATCATAGGCCTTCAGAATGGTGTTTTTGGTTGACAAATATAGCGGCCATTTTTTGTCGAGCGCTACCTGAAATGACGAACGGGCAAATCCATAAATCGATTCGTCGGTATTGTACATCGATAAAGCAACGCCATCGCCTTTGAAATCATAAACTTCCCATTCCTGTGTTTCTCCGTTTTCATTGGTAAAACTCATCTTTAGTTTTCCTTTTCCCCTGATAACCACATCGGTAGCGCGATACTGATCGCCAAAAGCATGACGGCCGATTACGATGGGCATGGTCCAGCCGGGTACAAGCCGGGGCACATTACTGCAAATAATCGGTTCCCTGAAAACGGTCCCTCCGATGATGTTACGAAGCGTACCGTTGGGCGATTTCCACATTTTTTTCAGCTTAAACTCCTCTACACGAGCTTCGTCGGGTGTGATGGTTGCGCACTTAATACCCACATTGTATTTCTGAATTGCATGCGCTGCATCTACTGTTACTTGGTCGTCTGTTTTATCGCGGTTTTCCATGCCCAAATCATAATATTTGATATCCAGATCGAGGTAAGGAAGAATCAGTTGTTCTTTGATAAAAGTCCAGATGATGCGGGTCATTTCATCCCCGTCGAGTTCAACCACTGGATTCAGTACTTTAATTTTTTCCATTGCAGTAAAATAATAATTCTGTTTTTGAATGTTTTATCTTTTATTTAGAGGAATGAAAGATTGTTTTTCACCTACATTTTTATAAGCAGGACGAATAATGCGTTTGCTTGAAAAATTCAATTCCTCAATGCGATGAGCAGTCCAGCCTGTAACTCGCGACATGGCAAAAAGTGGGGTGTAAACCTCGGTTGGTAGTCCCATGGCCTCATAAACAAATCCCGAATAGAAATCGACATTGGAAGATACCTGTTTATTGATGCCTGTACCCTTGAAGGTCATGAAAGCATTGATGGCTCTTTCTTCGAGTACCTCGAGGAAAGCAAACTCTTTTTGCAGGCCTTTTTCTTCAGCCAGCGAACGGGCCATCTCTTTCAACAGGATTGCACGTGGATCGGATATGGTGTAAACAGCATGGCCAATACCATAAATCAATCCGGTTCGGTTGTATGCTTCCTTGTTAAGCATTTTTTGGAAATAATGATCAATTTCGTTAACATCTTTCCAGTTTTTAATCGCAGTTTTCAAGTGATTGAACATGTCTATTACTTCAATGTTAGCACCTCCGTGTAAAGGACCTTTCAGTGAGCCAATACCTGCAGCAATCGACGAATAGGTGTCGGTTTGGGTAGAACTGGTTACCCTAACAGTAAATGTAGAGTTGTTTCCACCACCGTGTTCGGCGTGCAATATCAGGCACAGGTCCAGGATTTTCACATCAAGTTCGGTGTATCGTCCCGGACCTTTGGTCATATACAGAAAGTTCTCAGAAATGGAGGCGTTTTCGAGCGGATGGCGAATGTGTAGCGAACGACCCTGCTGGCTGTGTCTGAGGATATTATAAGCATATGCGATGATGGTTGGGAATTTGGCAATCAAATCAATCGACTGGCGTACCAGATTTTCTCTGGAGGTATCGTCGGCAAGCGGGTCGCTGGTGTACATTTCAAGTACACTTCTGGCAAGGATATTCATGATATTCTGCCCTTCCAACTCTATGATGCTGAGTTTCATTTTTGGTTCGAGCACCATGCCGTCGTTGATTGTTTTGTTGAAAACCTTCAACTCTTCTTTATCAGGCAGATAGCCGGAAAGAAGTAAAAAAGCTGTTTCCTCGAATCCAAGCCGGTTTTCGGCTTCAACGCCATGTACCAGATCTTCGAGGTCGATGCCCCGATAGTACAACTTTCCCGGAATTGGTTTAAGCCCCCCCTCGGGAAGTCTTTCATAACCAACCACATCACCCACTTTGGTAAGGCCTACAAGTACTCCGGTATTGTCTTCATTACGCAATCCGCGCTTCACATTGAATTTGGTGAACAAATCCTTTTCGATGCGACTGGTGGTTTTAACAGTTTCTGATAATTTGTATATCAGATAATCTTTTTGTTTTGCCATAATATTTGTAAATTTTATTTGTTCATTGCGTTGAGTGCGCTTCCTGCCTTAAACCAGCCAATCTGCTGTGTGTTGTATGTATGCAGGGCTTCGAATGATTCGGTAGTGCCATCCTCATGATGTAAAACGACTGTCAGATTTTTATCAGGACTGAAAAATTGGAGCCCTTCAATGCTGATACGGTCGTTTTCTCTGATTTTTTCGTAATCATTTTTTTCGGCAAAAGTGAGTGCAAGCATTCCTTGTTTTTTAAGATTTGTTTCGTGGATGCGGGCAAACGATTTTACCAGAATTACTTTTACATTCAGAAAGCGGGGTTCCATAGCAGCATGTTCTCTTGATGAACCTTCGCCGTAATTTTCTTCTGCAACTACCACCGAACCAAGACCTTCGGCTTTGAACATGCGGGCAAGGGCAGGTACAGCCAAATATTCACCGGTAGCAGGGTTGAGCACCTGATTGGTTTTTTCGTTGAATATGTTAACTGCTCCTATGAGCATGTTGTCGGAGATATTATCGAGATGTCCGCGGAAACGCAGCCAGGGTCCGGCCATCGAAATGTGGTCGGTGGTACATTTGCCTTTCACCTTGATAAGCAGAGGGAGTTTATTGAAGTCCTCTCCATCCCAGGGCTTGAAAGCCTCTAATTTTTGCAACCTGCTCGATTCCGGATTGATATCTACTTCAAGGGTTCTACCGTCTTCCACCGGGGGAATAAAACCTGCATCTTTCACTTCAAAACCTTTAACCGGAAGCTCGTAACCCGAAGGTTCGTGCAGTTTTACCTGTTTTCCGTCTTTGGTTGGTAAAGTGTCTTTCAATGGATTGAAACACAAGTCGCCTGCTATAGTTAGTGCGGCTACAATTTCGGGCGAACCGATGAATGTATGTGTATTGGGATTGCCATCATTTCTTTTGGCAAAGTTCCGGTTGAATGAGGTGATTATAGAATTGGGACGGTCGGCAACATCCATTTCGCGTTTCCACTGTCCAATGCAGGGGCCGCAGGCATTGGCCATGATGACAGCCCCTACGGATTCGAATTCGGAAAGAATTCCGTCTCTTTCTGCGGTATAACGTACCAATTCAGAACCTGGATTGATGATGAATTGTGCTTTCACCTCAAGACCGTCTGCTTTGGCTTTTTTTACAACTGATGCTGCACGGGTGAGGTCTTCGTACGAAGAGTTGGTACAGGAACCAATCAGTCCTGCTTCCATTTTCTGAGGATAACCTTTTTCTTTCACATATTGTGCAAATTCCGACAGGGGATAGGCTGCATCGGGAGTGAACGGACCGTTGATGTGTGGTTCCAGTTCGCTGAGATTGATTTCGATTATTCTGTCGAAATATTTTTCGGGATTAGCAAGCACTTCGGCATCAGCTTGCAGATATTGCAGGTATTTTGTTGCCAGTTCAGCCACTTCGGCTCTGCCTGTAGCCCGGAGGTATTCGGCTGATTTCTGATCGAAGGGAAAAACTGACGTGGTAGCACCTACTTCAGCTCCCATATTGCATATTGTGCCTTTTCCAGTCGCCGAAATGCTGGATGTTCCTTCTCCAAAGTACTCAATGATGGCATTGGTACCACCTTTTACTGTCAGAATACCGGCCAGTTTGAGAATTACATCCTTGGGCGAAGTCCAGCCCGACATTTTACCGGTAAGTTTGACACCTATAAGTTTAGGCATCTTAAGCTCCCAGGGCATTCCGGCCATCACATCCACTGCATCGGCACCACCCACACCAATCGCAATCATCCCCAGTCCACCTGCATTCGGTGTGTGCGAATCGGTTCCTATCATCATCCCTCCCGGAAAAGCATAATTTTCGAGTACTACCTGATGTATGATGCCTGCACCGGGTCTCCAGAACCCTATGCCGAATTTATTGGACACATCGAGCAAAAAGTCGAATACTTCGCGGTTATTGTTATTGGCAGTCTCCAAATCGGGACCGGCTGCAATGTGCGCCTGAATGAGGTGGTCGCAATGCACAGTTGATGGAACAGCAACGCGTTCGCGACCCGAATTCATCAATTGCAGCAGGGCCATTTGAGCTGTTGCATCCTGCATAGCTACCCGGTCGGGTGCAAAATTAACATAATCTGCTGCTCTTTCGAAGTGTCTGAGGTTTTCGTCGGGTGCTAAATGTGCAAAAAGGATTTTTTCAGTCAGCGTTAGCGGACGGTTCAGTATCTCGTTCGCACGACTTATTTTTTTCGGGTAGTTTTCAAAAACCTTTTTGATAATCTCGATGTCAAATATCATATTTGCGTATTTATAAGACTTTTTTTAGATGAATTCAAAAAAATGTATATTCTATCATTTTTTAGTTAGAAAGAAACCAAAGATACAAAAAGTGATGGACTTATTTAACTAATGTGTGAAAAATCCGTTTAGTTTAACAAAGAGTTGTGAAAAATGTTCAAAGTTTTGAATAAAAACCTGTACATGACATTTTATTCCTTTAAAGCTTTTTGATAAGCAGCTAACGCCCTTTTTCGGGCAAAGGTATGGTCAATCATTTTCTCAGGATAATTGGGAGTGTCGTGTTCGGGAACCCATCTGCGTACATAAACAAGTTCCGGATCAAATTTACGGGTTTGTTCGTCGGGATTAAAAACTCTGAAATAGGGTGCAGCATCGCAACCACAACCTGCAGCCCATTGCCAGTTTCCATTGTTGGCCGATAAGTCGTAGTCGAGTAGCAGGCTCGCAAACCAAGCTTCACCCCATCTCCAATCGATTAGTAAATGTTTGGTCAGAAAACCGGCTGTGAGCATTCTAACCCTGTTGTGCATCAATCCTGTGCTACTCAGTTCCCGCATTCCGGCATCAACCAATGCGAAACCTGTTGTGCCACTACGCCAGCGCTCAAAATCTGCTTCGTTATTCCGCCATGCTATCATCTCGTATTGTTTTCTGAATGAGTGCCTGGTTACTTCGGGATAATGGAGCAGTATGCTTTTGAAAAACTCTCTCCAGATTAGTTCGTTGAGCCATATCCCGTTTTCCTGAATCGCTATTGCAACTAATCTTCTGATACTTACAGTACCGAAGCGCAGATGAATGCTGAGTGAACTTGTTCCTTGTGTATTTGCAGGGAAATTGCGTGTTTGATCATAATGTCTGATTATGGCAAAATCAATTACCGGTTCCGGAATGCTTTTCAATGATAGTTTAAATCCGGTTACCGATAATTCCGGCATCTCGAAACGCACCCGAATACATTTTGAAATCAATTTCTCTGAAGGAAAGCACTGATAATCTTTGGGATGCAGCTTATGTTTCCATTTTTTTGAATAGGGGGTGAAAACAGTGTACGGTTTACCATCCTCTTTCAAAATATCTTGTGATTCGAAAATTACCTGATCGCGGAAGGTTTCGAATGCAACTCCACGTTGATGCAATAATTGTTCAACCTGTTTGTCTCTGCTAACAGTTTCAGGTTCATAATCTCTGTTGCAAAACACAGCATCAATCTGATATTGGCTGAGCAAATCCTCAAAAATATTAACAACCTGTCCGTACTTTATCAGAACCGACGATCCTGATTTGCCAAGTTCAGTGTTGATTTTCTGAAGCATCAGATAAATCATGCTAACCCGCTTATCTTCCTTGTTTTCAAGTAAATCCAGTATCTGCCGGTCGAAAATGAATAGAGGAATAACAGTGTCGAACTGTTTTAGGGAATTGTACAAACCCGCATTATCTTCTAATCTTAAATCTCTGCGGAACCAGAATATGGCTGTTCTATGTTGTTGAACTGAATTCGTTTGCATTTAAACTCATTTTTTGATGTACACAAATGTAACAGGAATCGAATTAATTTTGTTAAGTTTGCAGAGAAAAGAATTTGAGCATGAGATTATTCAACATTCATCGACTGTTGGTTGCAGTATTGTTTATGATGACAGGTGGAACAATGGCTGTTTGGTCGAAAACAGTTTTTGTGGCCGTTAATGGATCTGATACTCAGGGTGATGGGAGTTTCGACAACCCTTTTGCGGGCATTGTGAAGGCTCAGGAGGTAGTGACCGGGGGCGATACTGTATATCTCAGGGGTGGCACATACAAGATGAGTCAATCTCAAATTCATCAATATTCCGGCATTTGGGCTTATCAGCATCATATGAGCAAAAGCGGATTGTCAACATCCAAGCGAATTCATTACCGGGCATATCCGGGCGAGAAACCCATCATCGACATGACCGATGTTAAACCCACTGGTTACAGGATCATTGTATTTTATGTGAGTGGGTCATTCCTTCATTTTAAAGGGCTCGAAATCATCGGAACCCAGGTAACCATCAAAGAACATACACAGTCGGAGTGTTTCAGGAACGACGGTGGCAATTATAATATTTATGAGCAATGTGTAATGCGCGACGGCCAGGCGATTGGTTTCTACCTGCTGCGGGGTTCGCACAATCTGGTGCTTAATTGTGACGCTTACAATAACTGGGATTACACTTCGCAAACGGGTAGAGGAGGTAATGTGGATGGATTCGGATTTCATTGCAGAAAAGGTAGTGTCGGGAATGTTATCAGGGGTTGCAGGGCATGGTTCAACAGCGATGATGGGTACGATTGCATCAATTCATCAGAAGAAGTGGTTTTTGACAATTGCTGGGCATTTTATAACGGATACAATGCTGCTTTTCAGAGTCTGGGCGATGGTAATGGGTTTAAAATCGGAGGTTACGGTCAAGCACCTTCCGTGGCAGGATTACCCAATCCGATACCTTCAAACCTTGTAAAATATTGTATGGCATACAGAAATAAGGCCAATGGTTTCTATGCCAATCATCATGTGGAAACGGGAATTCGCTGGTATCACAACACAGCCTACCGCAATGCTGTCAATTTTAACATGTTAAGCCAAAGAATTACTAAAAGCATTAAAACCGGAAATGATACCACCATTGATAGCCCCGGTATCAGGCATGAATTGATTAATAATGTGTCGCTCAAATATGGCACGCAAAGAGATACGCTGAATATGGGGACTAACATAAATAGTTTCAATACGTTCAGTTCCGATTATGCCTTTGCTGTTACGGCTGCCGATTTCGAAAGTCTGAGCGAAGATTTGCTGACAGCACCCAGGCAAGCAGATGGTAGTTTGCCCGTGAATGGTTTCCTAAAACCTGTGCGTGGTAGCCGGTTGATTGATGCAGGAAAAAAAGTCGGCCTAACGTTCTTCGGTGCAGCGCCCGATTTGGGAGCTTTTGAATATGTGCCTCCGGCAAGCACAGACGTTGTGACTCATCGTTTTTATTTGTATCCTAACCCTGCAACCAGTTTGGTACACTTCAACAAAGGCAATATAAGGAGAGTTGCAGTATTTAGTTGTGATGGTGTAATGTTGAAAGAAGTTTATTTTTCAAATGAGATTAATATTGAATTCCTCCCTGTTGGCTTGTTTCTGATTGAGATTGAGGATGATTCAAAAAACCTTTCTAAAGCAAAACTTTTGAAATTATAAGATTTTAAATGAATATTTATTAACAATAATTTGTTTGTATATTGAACAATTTAGGATGGTGTGTGTAGTAGCAAATAGTCAATTTTTGCAGTAAAGATTAAAATGAAGTTAAAAATTGCGGTTGATCATAAATAATTCTGATTTTTTAAGATATAAAATCTATTTATTTATATACCTTTGCATGAAGATTTTTTGCTGGGATGTAGCAGGAGTATGCAGGTTGCTGTTAAAGTATTAGAATAAATCTGAGAATTATTAAATTTAATCAAAAAATCAACGTTGGTTTATTTGTTTGAATGTTTTACCCTGATATAATGAGTAAGAAAATGCACATAGTGCTCGCTTTTATTCTGTCAATCATCACTGCCGCACTGGTTTTGCTGAATTACAATCAGTATAGCGAGTTGGCAGTAATTGAGAGCAGGAGAAACGTAAACATGCATACTATTTTTCCTCATTATAAGCGAGTTTCGGGGCCAGTTCAGGTTTCAGAGAATCCAATTTATAGTGAAATCAAACCATATAAGTCAATTGTCCGAAATGCTGGTCAGCGTGTTCAACAACCTGGCGTATTGTCCGAAAACTTTTCAGCAGGAAGTATGGTGCGACATAACTCTGCTATTAGTTTAAATCAAAGTGTTAATTTGAAGGAGCAATTTCAGAATCAGAGAAGAACTGACGATTATTTAACTAATACTTTTGTAGGACAATATGGATCGGGTGGAATAAATATGATTACCTATAATGGTGTCAATGCGCAAAATTTAAGCGGCTTCAGGGTTAGCGCATATAATCAAAGTATGCAGGACAGACAACAGTCTGAGTTGACCGCTAAAGACAAAAATTCATTTACCGGCAGTATGTTTGGTCAAACTGAAAGCGGACCAAGTTTTGCCAAATCAAATTTTATGAGTACGCCCCTTGGTATCGACCCCGGCGGTGATCCGGATGATCCCGGACAAATGATACCTGTGCCTGACGGTTTGTTTTTTTTGTTATCAATTTCATTGTTATATTCCCTTTTTTTATTGATAAGAAGAAAATAGCTCCTGGTTGTAGTCGTGCATTTTCAACTGTGGTTTTTTTACATTACTATTCCGGCACAACAATAGATGTCATGGAATCCATGAAGGCGACCATATGCAGTTATTTGTAGGGCACAACCGATACCATGGATTCTGGTTGGGATGGTTTTTGAATGATATTATGTTCACTTATGCCTCAGATTTATGCCTCCGGTTCAAATTGCCAATATATTTGTCTATTCATCATCGGATGTCAACAATGCCATCCCTGGTTTTGCACGTGGTGACGAGTCCAATGGATTGCAATTGTAAGAATTAATTACCTAAGTATGACTTTTTTGTAATAGTTATTCTCAAATGAATACCCGAAATATACCCAAAATAAGTTAAAAACAAAAGCTTACAAGTTAAAGAAGATTAAATATTAGAGAAGTCTCTATGCCTTTTACTGGTTCTGATAGAAACATATTCAAACAAGCTTGATTTTTTTATTTAAATCATCAGGATTGTATGCAATTGGTTCATTTGCTACAGAATGAATGTACATTTTACTACAAAGGGAAGATGTTTGTGAAATAGATTTATAGTGTTAACTTTGTTGTGTAACCATTTAATTTATTTTATATGAAAGCACAGAATAAAACATTAGTCCTGTTGTTGATTTTTATGGCTTGCATCAATGATGTGCAATCTCAACAATATCCCTGTACTGTAATTGATGTTCGCGGTAGCCGGTATGGCGATAGTATGTGGCTGTTTACTGTCGCTGGTACAACCAATGGTTTTGACTGGGGCTATGATGGATATAAAATGTTCGGAAATTCATTAGCCCCTCAAATTTTTGCAGTTGGTTCAGATAGTAAATTTTATCAGGTCTACACTTCATCCAATATACATGGTGTCAATATCAGCTTTAGAAAGGGTGAGGATAGTAATTATACCCTTTTCTTCAAACATTACGATTTGAGCCTGGGATATCAACAACTTTACCTGCTCGACAAAAAGACCATGGTAATAACTGATATTTACAACGAAGGAACACAGTACAGTTTTACCAGTGAAGTTGGTGATCCCGTTGATCGGTTTAGTGTGCTGACTTATCTTGAAACCGCAGAAAATCCCGGCACTGACCCTGGTAC
>CAYGJI010000053.1:0-20501 GCA_964350125.1 uncultured Paludibacter sp.
GAAAAGCTGTTTTTTGCAAAATTGCATCAATTCCGCAGCCCTTTTTACACGCTCCGAAATCTTGTCCAAGTTCACTTCGGAAGCCGATTCGAGCTCTTTCAGGATTGCTTCCAGTTCTTCAACAGCCCCGGTATATGTCCTCTTTTTATCCATAAATATCAACGGTGATTATGTTGTTATTAATTACACTATTCATCTGAAAAATGCACCAACACGTGCCGGTACGAACTAAATATTTTCGATTTCGACACGTAACCCCGGTAGCGCCTCTGATTATCAACCACCGGCAGATTCCATGCTCCGGTATCTTCAAATATCTGCATCACTTTTTCCATAGGAAGATTCTCGTTGATGGTTGCCGGTGGCGAAATCATTAACTTATTTACCGTAAACCGGTTGTACAGCTCAGGTCTGAACATGATATTTCTAACTTCATCGAGCAACACCACCCCAAGCAAAACACCCGATGGTTCGGCTACTACCGGGAATATATTGCGACTCGATTGCGAAATTACCTTTACGAGCTCACCTAAAGTCATCTCCGGTTTCAGGGTTTGCAAATCTGTTTCAATCACATTCTCCATCTTCATCAGAGTCAAAACCGCCTTGTCTTTATTATGCGTCATGAGTTCGCCCTTTTGCGCCAAACGCATGGCGTACAAACTGTGTTTTTCAAATATAATAATGGTCAGATAAGAAACCATCGACACAATCATCAGGGCCATAAACAAATTGTAACTTCCGGTGAGTTCTGCAATCAGAAATATACCTGTCAGCGGTGCATGCATTACTCCCGACATTACCCCCGACATACCTGCAAGCGAGAAATTGCCCAATGGCGCATCAAAGCCAAGCATATTAATCACCGATGCCACCACAAATCCGGTAAGACTCCCCATAAACAGCGATGGAGCAAAAATTCCTCCCACTCCACCCGCACCATTGGTAGCTGCAGTGGCAAATATCTTGAATACGATTATCAGCGTCAGGTAGCTGACCAGCACCCAGGTTCCCGAACCGAGCGTCAGAAAGAAGCTCCGGTCGAGCACCGATGCTGAATTTCCGTTTATCAGAGATTCTATGGTATCATAACCTTCGCCATAAAGCGGTGGGAAAATGAATATCAATACACTGAGTATGATTCCTCCGGTGAATAGCTTCCAGTAAGGCTTTTTTATTTTCCGGAACACACCCTCAATACGATTCATACCACGCGTAAAATAAAGTGAGACCAGTCCGCATACAATTCCAAGGATAATTAATTGTGGAATGTGTTCAACTTCAAAAGGCTGATACGTACCGAAATGAAACATGAACGAACTACCGGCGATGATGTAAGTGACTGTAGTAGCTGTTACCGATGCAATCAGGATGGGAACCACCGAAGCAAGAGTCATATCGAGCATCAACACCTCCAGCGTAAACACCAGACCTGCAATCGGAGCCTTAAAAATTCCTCCAATAGCACCCGCTGCCCCGCAACCGATAAGCAACATCAGTGTTTTCTGATCCATTTTGAAAAACTTACCGAGATTGGAACCGATGGCCGAACCTGTCAGTACAATGGGGGCTTCGGCTCCTACTGAACCACCAAAACCAATGGTAAGAGAACTTCCCACCAGCGACGACCAGGTATTGTGCAGTTTCAGAATACTCTTGCGCTGCGAAATGGCATACAGAATGCGGGTAACACCATGACTGATATCATCGCGCACAACATATCTGACAAATAATGATGTTAGCAGAATTCCAACTACCGGAAAAATAAGGTAACCAAAATTAACTTCATAACGACTGTACCCCTGAGTAAGCAATTGTTGGATCAAAAAAATGGAAAATTTTAGCAGATTAGCCGCTAAAGAGGCAAGCATCCCAATCACCACACTGAGAATGAGAATGAAGTGACGCTGCTGAATGTGTTGATCCCGCCAGACTATCATTTTGCTATACCACCTGTTGTAATTCATACCCTATTTTTTACCACATTAATCACATAAATAACATGAAGAAGCATGAGTTTCAATATTTATCAACTAATATCTGTTGTGTTTGATGAAACCATTCAATACTTTTAAATATTAAACACTTTAATTTCCCATGTGACTTATGTGGTTAATATTAAACACCTTTCCCCTTGAAAATAATATCAATTGTTTGCAACAGAATTTTAAAATCGGTGAACAACGACATATTATCAAGATAAATAATATCAAAATTCAACCGTTCTATCATTTTATCTATTGTATCAGAATAACCAATGCGTATAGGACCCCAGGAAGTGAGTCCCGGTCTGATTTTATAAAGCAAACAATAATAGGGAGCTTTTTCAATGATCTGATCGATGTAGAATTTTCGTTCGGGTCTTGGCCCAACCAAACTCATGTCGCCCATCAGAATATTCCATAGTTGGGGTAATTCGTCGAACCTGTATTTTCTCAGGAATCTGCCGAAAGGAGTCACCCTTGCATCCCAGGCGCTGCTTAGCTGTGGAATGCCGCTTTCCGAATCAACATACATGGTTCTGAATTTGATAATTTTGAAGGGCTTTCCAAGAAAACCAATGCGCTCCTGCTTGTAAAAAGCAGGTCCACGGGAATCGATGCTGATTTTGATGATGATAAAAATAAACAGGGGGATCACCAGAATGAGCCCGACAAACGCAACAATAATATCAATAAAACGCTTTACGCTGAACTGCCAATCGGGCATGTGCAGGGTGGTAATGTTGACAAGCGGGCTCACACCCACCATTTTAATTTTCGATCCTGATGTCAGAATTTCGTACAAACGGGGGGTAAACCTAATATCAATATTATATATATAGAGTGCATTGATGATTTTGAATAAAAAATATTCATCAACATTATCCAGCGCAATAATAACATCCTTAATACCGTATTTGCTGATAATTTCGCCAATGTTACTATAGTATCCCACCACTTGATCTTTTGGAGTTTCATTGCTCTGGTTTTCTACCCATACAAACCCTTTCAGCGTGTATTCCGGAGCATTTTTTTTCAGCTCCTCCGCCATCATCCGGGCATTTTTTCCGGTTCCAATGATAAGCGTTGGGATGGACCAAACCTTCAAGCGGAAATTTTTTGATATTTCAGAGAATATTAAACTCCTGAAAACGAGTGTCAAAAGAAACAAAAGTCCGAATAATACGATTAAAGAGTAATAATAATACCGGTATGAAATTACAATATCATCGAGCATTAATACGAAAAAAATGACTATTGATATAATGGCCGTGGCTACAAGGGTCGTGAATAAAATAACGGTTTTGGATAATATCTCCGGCCTACGGTAAAACCCCGAAAGATAATGAACGAGAATACAGCTCAGTGGAAAAAAAAGGAAGCCTGAGAGAAAATCATAATTGGGTATGAAAATTTTAACGTCGCCAAAAAGCTGGGCATCCACAACCGTTTTACGAAACACCATAAACAACAACCAAACAATGGTAGAAGCAACTAAATCGTAAAATACAAATTTAAACAACAGTTTTCTCCTGTGCATGAATAATCACCCTCCTCTTCTGAAACGTTAATACTCCAAACAACCTGAAAATCTGATACGACGGGTTGACAAAGATAAAAAAAAATCCTTATTTGATTCATAAAAAATTTGTGTTACCTTTACAACTTTAAAAGAATAACTCCAAATGACTTATAAATGGAAACCAAAAACCCTTGATAACCAGCAACATGAGACGATAAATAAATTAGCCGTAGAGTTGAATATCAACCCTATTCTGGCTCAGTTACTGGTACAAAGGAACATATTCACTTTTGATGATGCGAGGCGGTTTTTCAGGCCCGACATGGCTGATTTACACGACCCTTTTTTGATGGCCGACATGGATAAAGCCGTGGATCGACTCACTGCAGCTGTCAGCGATAATGAAAAAATACTGATTTACGGCGACTACGATGTGGATGGAACCACTTCGGTGGCTTTGGTGTATAAATTTATCAAAAAGTTTTACAGCAATGTGGGTTTTTATATCCCCGACCGCTACAATGAAGGGTATGGCATCTCACTCAATGGCATCGATTTCGCCTACGAACAGGGCTATAAATTGGTGGTGGCACTTGATTGTGGTATCAAAGCAGTCGAAAAAATCAAATATGCCAACAGCAAGCAAATAGATTTTATCATCTGCGATCACCATAATCCGGATGCCGAACTGCCTGATGCTGTAGCAGTACTTGACCCCAAGCGTGATGATTGCAACTATCCCTACAAACACCTGTCGGGCTGCGGTGTTGGATTTAAGTTGCTGCAGGCCTTTTCGCGCCGCAACAACATGGATGAAACTGAGCTAATGCCACTACTCGATCTGGTTGCACTCAGCATTGCTTCCGATATTGTGCCCATTACCGGCGAAAACCGCATTCTTGCTTTTTATGGTCTGAAGCAAATCAACACCAATCCCAGTGTGGGGGTGAAAAGCATCCTTGATGTTTGCGGTTTGTCAGAAAAAGAAATCAACATCACGGATATCGTGTTTAAGGTCGGACCCCGGATCAATGCTTCAGGAAGAATGAAACTGGCATCTGAAGCTGTTGAGCTACTGGTTTCGAACGACACTATTTTTACGCGCGAAAAAAGTGATACAATCAACGAATACAATAACGACCGCAAAGATCTCGACAAAAACATAACCGATGAGGCAATCGGCCTGATTGCATCAGACCAATCGATGCTCTTGAAAAAATCGGTGGTGGTTTACAAACCCGACTGGCACAAGGGGGTCATCGGCATTGTAGCTTCCAGGCTTTCGGAAGAGTTTTACAAACCTGCGGTAGTGCTTACTCTTTCCAATGGACTGGCTTCGGGTTCGGCGCGGTCGGTACCCGGATTCGATATTTATGCTGCCATCGATTCGTGTCGCGACCTGCTCGAAAACTTCGGCGGACACCGCTATGCAGCAGGCCTTTCGATGAAAGAAGAAAATGTGGGCCTGTTTATACACAGATTCGAAGAGTTTGTTTCACAAAACATTACTCAGGAACAACTTCATCCCCTGATTGATATCGATGCTGTGATCAGTTTCAGAGATATAACACCCAAGTTTTACAATGTATTAAAACAGTTCGGTCCTTTTGGGCCGGGGAATATGAAGCCGGTTTTCGTCACTCATTCGGTGATGGATTACGGTTCGAGCCGGTTGGTTGGACGCGACCAGGAACACCTGAAGCTCGAACTGGTTGATCCGAGCTCCGAAAATGTGATGAACGGAATTGCTTTCGGGATGCGCGAATTCAATGATCACCTTAAATCGATGAAACCACTGGATATTTGTTACACCCTGGAAGAAAATACTTTCAATGGCAATACAACTATTCAGCTGATGATCAGGGACATCAAGGTGTATTAAGACGTCTGAACGGCTTTGCGGCGCAGTGCTTCTGCCACTTCTTCCATCAACCACATGGGCGTAGATGTTGCGCCACAGATTCCGATAATTTTGCTCAGGTCGATATCGAGCATATCCACTTCGGATGCTTCGGAGACGATGTAAGTTTCGGGGTTGATGCTTTTGCTGTGCTCATACAAAACCTTGCCGTTTGAGCTCTTTTTGCCACTAACAAAAATCACTATATCATGTTCTTTGGCAAAAACACTGATATTGGGGATGCGGTTCGAAACCTGTCTGCAAATCGTATCTGAGTATTCAAAATTGATTGATTCTGATTTTTGCTCCGATATGTTGTTGATTAAGCGGTTAAAACCATCGAGCGATTTGGTGGTTTGCGAAAACAAACGAATATTTTTCGATAAATTGATGTTTGAAAGGTCCGATTCTTTTTCAATGATGATGGCATTTCCGGCAGTTTGTCCTACCAATCCATTGACTTCAGCGTGATCTCGCTCACCAAAGATAACTATCTGTGTATCATCGTCGGCATGTTGCTCCCAGGCATTTTTTATGCGCGATTGTAACTTAAGCACTACAGGGCAGGAAGCATCGATAAGAGTAATGTTGTTGTTTTTTGCAATTTCATAGGTCAACGGTGGTTCTCCGTGTGCACGCAACAGCACCTTTACATCATGCAACCGTGCAAATTCTTCGTGATTGATGGTAACCATCCCCATTTTGGTGAGTCGTTCCACTTCCTTGCCATTATGCACAATATCGCCAAGGCAATACAATATCTCACCCTTAGCCAACTCTTCTTCAGCTTTTGAAATGGCTTTTACCACTCCGAAGCAAAAACCTGACTTTTTATCAATTTCTATATTCACGATTGGTTGAATCTTAATGTTTTAATGACAGAATAACAACCAACAATCAAAAAAGTTGAAGATTTTGATTACTTTTTCAGGCAGTACGCTCACGGAACAATTTTCTCAACACTTCCTGTTGCTCATCGGGTGTCATTTCGGAATTATCAATAACTATTGCGTCTGATGCTTTGCGCAACGGACTCTCTGCCCTGTTTTCATCGCGCTCATCACGCTCAGTCACATTGGCCAACACATCTACATAAGTCGGATTTTCCCCATTAGCGGCAAGTTCTTTATATCTGCGCATCGATCTTACCTCGGGCGAAGCTGTCAGAAAAATTTTCAGTTCTGCTTCAGGAAAAACCACGGTTCCGATATCGCGCCCATCCATCACAACACCTTTTCTGATCCCCATCAACTGTTGTTGGCGCACAAGCTCGCTTCTTACCTGCCCTAACGTACTCACCCGGCTGGCACCGTTTGATACTTCGAGTGTACGAATTGCATGTTCCACATTCTCGCCATTCATATAAATTTCTGCTTTCCCTGCTTTATTCATCTTAAACTCAAGATGTATTTCGCCGATGTGTTGGGCAATATTGTCATTATCCATATGTTCCTCTGATAGCCATCCGTTCCGCATGCAAAACAAGGAAACAGCCCGGTACATGGCACCGGTATCCACGTAAATATAACCGGCTTCAGCTGCCAGATTTTTGGCCATGGTGCTTTTTCCGCACGACGAATAACCGTCAATCGCCACAATAATTTTCTTCATATCCTACATATTTCTGAATTCGCTTAGCGAAGTACTCACCGAGAACAAATAGGCGAAGTTACCCACCTGGAACTGGCTCATCCCGAATCCAATCTGAAACCTGCTAATTTTGATGCCACCACCGAATGAAAAGCCTGCCATGCTTTTAAATCCGTTCATCTTCATCTCCTGATGCCTGCGGTGATTATATGAAGCAGCGAGGTAAAAATTCTTTCCAGGTAAAAATTCCACTCCCATCACTGTGTGTCTGAAAGCCATATCAATCCACTTCACTGGTAAAATCAAATCAGTGCGCTCATAATCCATCAAACCATCGTTGTTTTGCAGATAGTTTAAGTCCCAATTGTGCAGATTATGCAGTGTTACCGAAAAACGAAATGGTGCATGCTCCAGCTTTTTTGAAACACCCAACTGTATGTCGAAAGGTAAGGATTCGAAATGCTGTCCATCGGCACCAGCATAATAACCCTTAATCTGACCACCGATATTTCTCAAAGCCAAACCAGCGGAAAAAAACTGTTCCGGCTTCGAATAACTCACTCCCAAATCGACAGCAGCACCATAGGATGTATACCTTTCGTAAGCCGAATAAACCGGCTTTAAAGCAGCACCCACAGTCAGATTCTTCATCAATTCACGACTGTATATCAGGCTTATAGCAATATCCTGCGCTCCAAACTCGCCAATAATTTCATTAAATTCAGTGGTTTCCTTAAACACACCATAATCGACAAACTGAACGCCCAAAGCGAAATGATTCGCACCAAAACTGCGGCTGTAGATGGCTGTACCAAACTTAATATCAGCCAAATAATTAGCCATATTCAATCCAATAGAATTATCAACGCCCCTACCCAGCAACGCCGGATTTTGAAGTGCAAAATTAATATCCTGATCGGCCAGGGAAACATTTTTACCTCCCAACGCGGCCATCCTCGACGACACCGGAAGATCCAGAAAACTGAACACCGAAGTTTGAGCTCTCAACCCTGCGACGGTTGGCAAAATCAACACCATGAATAACAAAAAATATATTCCGAAATATCTCATTTTCAACTAAAGGGATTAAAGTAATCACTTAAAAGTGGCTCAAAGATAACTCAAATGCAGCACACTTCGACCCAATATCAGCAAATTCAAGTCAATTAGATAACGCAAAAACAACAAAAAATTTCATTCACTTGCAGAAAAAAAACATATTTTCAGCATTTTAGCCTGCAGTGTTACAATAAAATATTTTTTTTTCGTTTTACTAATAAAAAGTTTTGAAAAAAAATAGTACATTTGCCTCTCTTAAAATCAATCAAAAATTTGCATTCTTATGGACGTAAAGAAATCATCTAAAGCTTCACTTGAAGACAAGAAATCCATCTACATGCTTATGGGATTTGTTGTGGTTTTGTCCTTGCTCTATATAGCGTTAGAGTGGACACAACAGGAAGTGACGATTTATGAAGCAACCAATCTGGAAGCTATCGCTGAAGAAGAGTTAGATATCATCCAGACTGCGCAGGTAGAACCTCCTCCGCCGCCACCCGACATTCCCGAAGTAATCGAAATTCTGAATGTGGTGGAAGATGATGTTGAAACTGCTGAAATTGAGATCAATACTGAAGACGAAAAAGACAAAGCCGTCGTCATACAGGCGCCGATTGCAAGTACAGGTATCCAAGAAGCTGAAGATTCGGACGTTCCTTTCGTTGTGGTAGAAAAAATGCCTTCCTTCCCCGGAGGCGAGGCTGCTTTGTTTAAATATCTGAGCGACAACATCAAGTACCCTGTAATAGCACAGGAAAGCGGCATACAGGGACGTGTAATCTGCCAGTTTGTGGTAAACCGCGACGGCTCAATTGTGGACATTGAAGTTGTGCGTAGTGTTGACAAGAGCCTCGATGCTGAAGCTATCCGGGTAATTTCGAAGATGCCACGCTGGACTCCCGGAATGCAACGCGGTAAAACAGTTCGTGTAAAATACACCCTGCCGGTAAACTTCAGATTACAGTAACACAACCAAACCGATTGCACCAACGGTCAACCGGTCGGCATAAAAATAATTTAATAAACCGTTTGGTAGAAACCAAGCGGTTTTTTTTGGTTAAATCAAGAATTTATGATAGATAAAAACGCACGCAAGGAAATTGCTGAAGAAAGGGCTGTGCTGGTAGGATTAATCACTCCCAACCAAAAGGAGGATCGTGCCCACGAATATCTCGAAGAACTCGCTTTCCTGACAGAAACTGCGGGAGCGGCACCTGTAAAGTATTTTTTTCAGAAAATTGACTTTGCCAATCCCAAAACTTTTGTCGGACCGGGCAAACTGTCCGAAATAAAACAATACATCACCGATAACGAAATAGGGTTGGTAATATTCGATGATGAACTATCGCCAAAACAGCTACGGAATATTGAAAAAGAACTGAATGTGTTGATTCTCGACCGCACCAACCTGATTCTGGATATTTTTGCAAAAAGAGCTCAAACTGCTACCGCCAAAACACAGGTTGAACTAGCTCAACTTCAATACATGCTTCCGCGGCTTACCCGATTGTGGACTCACCTCGAAAGACAACAGGGTGGAATCGGAATGCGAGGCCCCGGTGAAACGCAGATTGAAACCGACCGCAGAATTATACTCAATAAAATTTCGTTGCTTAAAAAAAACCTGCGGGAGATTGACACGCAAATGGCTACACAACGAAAAAACAGGGGAAAAATGGTTCGCGTTGCTCTGGTTGGTTATACCAATGTTGGTAAATCTACGTTAATGAATTTGCTGAGCAAATCGGAAGTGTTTGCCGAAAATAAACTTTTTGCAACACTCGACACAACAGTAAGGAAGATGATTATCCACAACCTGCCCTTCCTGCTAACCGACACAGTGGGTTTTATCCGCAAATTACCACATCATCTGGTCGAATCATTTAAATCGACCCTCGATGAAGTGCGGGAAGCCGACTTATTGTTACATGTGGTCGATATTTCTCATCCCAATTTTGAAGAACAACTGAATATCGTGAATCAAACCCTGATGGAAATCGATCCGAAGGAAAAACCTTCCATCGTTATTTTCAACAAACTGGATGCCTTCAGCTTTCAACCCAAAGATGAAGATGATCTAACCCCTGTCAAACGTGAGAATTTAAGTCTGGATGAACTTAAAGCAAGCTGGATATCCAAACTGCATGATAATTGTATTTTTATTTCTGCCCGTCAGAAAATCAATGTCGATAATCTTAAGAATCTTATTTACGACAAGGTGAAGGCGATCCATGTGGAGCGCTATCCGTACAACGACTTCCTTTTTCAGCGTTACGAAGAAGAATAATGAACAAAAAACAACATGAATAATTTCAATTTTTATAGTCCAACTTACTTTATTTTCGGGAAAGGCCGCGAAAACGAAACAGCCCGATATGTTAAACGCTTTGGTGGAACTCATGTATTGATTCACTACGGAAGCGGTTCTGTTATAAAAAGCGGATTACTCGAACGTGTACGCAAATCGCTCGATGCAGCAGGTATTACTTTCGTGGAACTGGGTGGTGTAGTGCCTAATCCCCGCAGTGGTTTAGTTTACGAGGGCGTTCGACTTTGCAAAGAAAACAAGATTAACTTTGTATTGGCTGTTGGTGGAGGCAGTGTTATCGACTCGGCCAAGGCCATTGCCCTGGGAGCTGTATATGATGGCGATTTCTGGGATTTTTTCTGCGGAAAGCGTATCGACAGAGCATTGCCGGTAGGCACAGTGCTTACTCTTACAGCAGCAGGCAGCGAAGGTTCAACCGCTTCGGTGATAACCCACGAAAACGGCATGCTGAAAAGATCTGCTAACAGCGATGTGATTCGCCCTGTTTTTTCGGTACTCAACCCCGAATTAACCTGTACTTTACCTCCATTCCAAACGGCTTGTGGTGCCACTGACATGCTGGCACATGTAATGGAAAGATATTTCACAAACACACGAAACGTGGAAATTACCGACCGCATGAGCGAAGCAGTGATGCATACAATCATTGTGGAAACACCTAAAGTAATGTCAAATCCCTGCAATTATGAAGCGCGCGCCAATTTAATGTGGGCCGGAATGGTTGCACACAATGATTTACTTGGAGTAGGTCGCGAGCAGGATTGGGCAACCCATCAGATCGAGCACGAGTTGTCAGCATTGTACGATGTTGCCCATGGTGCTGGTCTCGCAGTGATGTTTCCAGCCTGGATGAAATATGTGCTGCATCATGACCCCATGCGTTTTGCACAGTTTGCAGTAAGGGTTTGGGGTTGCGAAATGGACTTCAGCAATCCTGAAAGAACAGCGCTGCAGGGAATCGAACGCTATGAACAATTCCTCCGGTCTATTGGTATGCCGGTGCGGTTCGCTGAACTTGGAGCCAAAGCCGAAGATATTCCATACATGGTGAAAACGATCGGTTTGGGTTCGCTAACCATTGGAAATTTTGTAAAATTATCCGAAAAAGACATTATCAACATTTATCACCTGGCCGTGTAATTTCGTGTCGATGAAAAAACTGAAACTAAATCTCACAAACAAGGATATCAGGGCGCATATCCAATTACCCGCTTCGAAAAGTATCAGCAACCGGGCTTTGATTCTAAACGCATTGGCCTACAGCCCGTACGACATTCAGAATTTATCGGATTGCGACGATACCCGCGTGTTGATTCAGGCACTCGATTCCAACGACAATCATTTCGATATCGGAGCTGCCGGAACATCGATGCGTTTTCTCACTGCTTTTCTATCGAAAACTGCTGGTGAATGGACCATCACCGGCAGCGAACGTATGAAAAACCGTCCGATACGAATACTTGTGGAAGCCCTCAATCAACTTGGTGCCCGAATCGAATATATTGAAAAAGAGGGATTTCCTCCGCTCCGCATTTGGGGTAGCGCCCTTACAGGTGGTGAAATTAGCCTCGATGGCGGGGTCAGCAGCCAGTACATTTCTGCATTGATGATGATTGCACCTTTTATGATGAACGGACTGAAAATTAAACTCACAGGGAACATCATTTCGATGCCTTATATCCGCATGACCATGACCATGATGCAGAATTTCGGCGTTAAAACCCGTTTTGCGAACAATGTCATTAGCATTGATCCTCAAGGCTATAGCCCGATTAAATATCGTGTGGAATCTGATTGGTCGGCAGCATCATACTGGTACGAATTCATGTCAATAGCCGGAAAAGGGAAGATTTTTTTGCAGGGATTAAAGACGCAAAGCACACAGGGTGATAGCCGTGTTTCGGGCTTGTTTGAGCAATTGGGTGTACAAACTACCTATGTACACGAAGGCGTTGTGCTTACCCCAAACGGCCATTATTGCACTAAGTTCGAATACGACTTCACCGATCAACCCGATCTGGCTCAAACTGTTGCTGTAACATGTTGTATTCGTAACATCCACTTTATTTTCAGCGGATTGCAAAGTCTTAAAATCAAGGAAACTGACCGGGTGGCAGCACTAATTGCCGAATTGCGAAAGTTGGGGTACGTATTGCACGAACCGGCCGAAGGTATGCTTGCCTGGGAAGGAAGAGCTTGTCAGCCCCGGAAACAAATCAGCATCAGCACCTACGAAGATCATCGCATGGCCATGGCTTTTGCTCCTACAGCAATTTTGCATGAACTGATTATTGAAGAACCGGGCGTAGTGAGCAAATCTTATCCTTCATTTTGGAAAGACATCGATTCGCTTCCTGAAAAATAATTCGTTCAGAGTACTGTCACCCAACCATGCACATCAGGCTCTACTCCGTATTGGATGGCCAATAGCTTGTGATATAACTTATCGCACACGGGACCTGGTTTTCCATCTTTCGAAAATATATAGGTTTTACCTGTGTCGTAATCGTCGATTCGCTCGATTGGACTGATAACCGCTGCCGTTCCGCAGGCCCCTGCCTCTTCGAATGTGGCGAGCTCCTCTACAGGAACAGCACGCCGTTCGACCTTCATTCCCATTTCTTCTGCTAATTTGATAAGACTTTTATTGGTGATCGATGGAAGTATCGAATTTGATTCAGGGGTTACATAAGTATTGTTCTTTATCCCGAAAAAGTTGGCTGCACCGCATTCGTCGATGAATTTCTTTTCTCTGGCATCGAGGTAGAAGATATTGGAATAACCGAGCTCCTGGGCGTGTTTTCCTGCGACCAGACTGGCTGCATAATTCCCTCCCACCTTGTATTTTCCGGTACCGAGTGGTGCCGAGCGGTCGTACTGACGCATAATTACAAATGGTGTGGTCGAAAATCCTCCCTTGAAATAAGGGCCAACCGGCGACACAAAAACGACAAACAAGTACTTATTCGCAGGCTTCACACCCAATTGCGGACTTATGCCAAACAAAAACGGTCGGATATACAGCGATGCGCCAGAACCATATGGAGGAATAAACCGCTCATTTAACTGAACAACCTTGATTACAGCTTCACGAAACTTCTCAACAGGCAGCGGCTCCATCAAAATTCCATTGCACGAATCCTGCATCCGTTGTGCATTATCATCGAGTCGGAAAATACGTATTCTTCCATCGACTCCCCTGAAAGCCTTCAAGCCTTCAAAAACTTCCTGCCCGTAATGCAAACAGGTGGCTGCCATATGCAAATGGATGTACTCCTCGTCATGAACTTCGATATTTCCCCATGCACCATGGCTGAAAGTACAACGCACATTAAAATCGGTGGTCATATATCCGAAACCAAGATTGCCCCAGTCGATCTGTTCCATATCATTCATTTTTTTGTAATTCAAAAGTGAGTGCAAATATACATTTTTCCATCATAGTACGAAAACACTTTCATTCCCCATATTCATCAATAAATCAAGGATACTCAGATTGGGGATGTATCCTTTTCTTTCGGCAAAAACCTGATAATAGGGTACGATTCCTGTGAAAACCGCAGGCTTCTTGGGGTGAATCATGTCACGCAAATCGTAAATTCCGGCATCTTCTCCGTTAAAATACTGCTCTGTCAGTTTAATTTTCGGCTCAATATCAAGCAGATCGCAAACGACTTGCTGCAATTCAGCATTAAAATCCCACAAGAAATTGTACTTCTTTTCATAAAAGGGCAAAAAATCATCGGCATAAAACTCAAAAAAAGGGCTCGAACTGTATGCCGCAGAAATGGTTTTCCAATGCTGTTGTTGCCACTGACCATGCGCTGATATTCTGGCATCCCGAATCAACACTTTGGCTGATAAAGCTTTTTCAACAGGGATAGTAAGTGCTGTTAAACCGTTGGATGTTGCTATAAGACAACGATTGCGAAAAGACTGACGTTGAAAAAAATCGTGCTGTTCAATCAAGACTCCCGATGCATGTGTCAACACACGGTAATACTCTATCGGTGCAAGGTAAGCCGACGAAACACAAAACCATCCGGAAAGTTCAGCAACTGTCGGTTTATCAGCGGGTTGCATCCTTGAAGAAGCGATTGAATCTGATTTTTCCGCTGAACCAACCTTTGTCTTTATCGAGCGACAACCATACAGCCACAGGCCGTCCCACCACATGATCTTCGGGTACAAAACCCCAGAAACGCGAATCGGCGGAATTGTGGCGATTATCGCCCATCATCCAGTAGTAATCCATTTTAAACTGATAGGTATCGGTTTCAACGCCATTGATGTAAAACTTTCCATCCTTCACGATCAGCTCATTTCTTTCATACACCCTGATGATGCGTTCGTATATCGGGTAATTAAATGCATTCAGCCTAAGCTTCGATCCTTTGGCAGGGATAAAAATCGGCCCGTAATTGTCGCGATTCCAACCTGTTCCGGCACCCAAAGGAAACACATCGCCACCTAGTTCGTAAGGCTCAACGGCCACACGAACCAGGCCGGGCATTTTACTTAACTTTGCGAGAGTTGAGCGGGTCATCGGAAAATGATACACTGGTAGTTCGGGATTCATTCCCAGGTATTGTATCAGTGGTATGGAGTATTCTGGATTAATACGATGGTAGTCGTCTTTGCTAATACCTAAATTACTGAATGTTTCGGCCGAAATCAGTTTTCCGTCGGTTTGCACGTAATAATTCAATTGTATGCCGGGGAGCTCTTCTTCGGGTTCACCATTGATATAAACAACATTATTGCGTATTTCAAACCTGTCGCCGGGTAAACCCACACAACGTTTCACATAATTTTCGCGACGGTCAACAGGTCGGTAAACAATTTCGCCATATTCCGATTTGTTCGAACGTATGAGCGCTCTACCCATCGCCATGCTGGCATCATAATCAGGTTCAACTTCAGGATTCTGACTTTTAAGATAATTGTAACCTTCATAATAAGCACTGACATAATAATCGGGATTTTGTTTCTTTACAGCCACAGTATCTCCGGTTGGAAAATTAAAAACCACGATGTCATTACGTTCAATTTCATCGAAACCCTTCAGCCTTTTATATTCCCATTGCGGATTTTCGAGATATGATTTTGTGTTGATGATCGGGAACGTGTGCTGAACCAGCGGAAACGATAGTGGTGTATTGGGCACACGCGGCCCATAGCTTGCTTTACTTACAAACAGAAAATCGCCCACTAACAGTGTTTTTTCGAGTGATGGTGTTGGAATCTGATAATTCTGAAACAGGTATGTGTTGATAAAATACACTGCCACCAACGCAAATACTATTGCATCAACCCAACCCATGATGGCCAGAAAAGTCTTGTTCTTCGACTTTTTCCACCAGGTCCAGGGAATATAATGGGTGATAAAAGCATCGAATACCACCGGCAGAAGTATCAACCACCAGTAAGTATCTACCCAAACAATAAACAGGATATAGATGATGCACCAGAAAATAGCCTTAATCCAGCTTAACAGCGACTTCTGTAGCCGCACTTTGAAATCGGAAAAAAATTGGTTCATATTATCATCGAATTAGATATGTTATGTTTTAATGAAAACACATTTCAGATTGAATATCTTTTCAGTTGAAATTAAAAAGGTCTTTCATGTTGAGCAGTCCTTTCTTTCCGGCAGTAAACTCGGCAGCCAGCATAGCACCTATGGCAAACCCTTCGCGGGATTTTGCATCGTGGGTAATCGTGATGCTATCATCGCCGGACTCATACCTGATAATGTGAATACCCGGCACCTGCCCTTCACGTATCGATTTGATAGCCAATGATTCGGAATGATCTTCCACTTCAGCCGACCAGGCTGTTTTGCGGGCAAGTTCTTCCAGAATTCCTTCAGCCAGGGTAATGGCTGTTCCACTGGGAGCATCTAATTTCTGGGTATGGTGTACTTCTGTCATCTCCACATTATATTGTGGAAAACGGTTCATCAATCTTGCTAATTGCCGGTTAAGTTCCATAAAAATATTCACTCCGACACTATAATTGGAGCTCCAGAACAAGGTTCCATCATTTTCCTCCATTGTTTTCCTTAGCTGAGGAAGCTCGGATGTCCAGCCGGTTGTTCCACAAACCACCGGCACTCCTGCTTCGAAACATTTTCTTACATTGTGAACAGCTGTGTGTGGCATCGTAAACTCGATCGCCACATCAGCGCTTTTAAAAGAATCGGAACCAAACTCTTCAGGATTATCAATGTCGATGATTGAAACAATCCGATGTCCTCTTTGGAGAGCAATTCTTTCGATTATCTTGCCCATTTTTCCGTAACCGATAAGTGCAATTTTCATTGAAATTAAACTTTATATGTTGCTTGATGGAATTAATACTGACCAGTACCGAGTAGCACCAACGTACAAGCTTCCTCGACTTGAATGCCCTGCTCGCTCAACTTTCTTTCAAATTCGGGATTTTCGGTTCCGGGATTAAAAATGACCCGCGAAGGACTTAACGCTGTAATATATTCATAGTACGAAGGCTGATGTTGTGGTCCCACATACATTGTTACTGTGTGAATATCATCGTATGCCTTTTTTTCTGTGTCAATGGTTCTACCGGCAACCACATCGGGTCTTAAGCCCAATAGTTCAATTTCGTGACCATGAGCCAGCAAACGATGCGCTGCTTTGTAAGCATACCTCTCGGGATTCGCACTTGCTCCGATAATTAAAGTCTTCATACTATAAATGATTTAATAAAATCCTTATCCCATCATATAAAAATCCAGCGCATCGAAAATTTCCGCTTTTGTGGCAGTCTGATTGATATGTATTTCGCCTACATCAGAAAGCAGTGTAAAATTGATCTCATCGCTGTCATTTTTCTTGTCGTGCGTCATCAGTTCATAAAGTGTATCATAATCGGCACAATCGATCACAAAAATTCCGTAAAACTCTTTCGTCATGGTTTTCAACCGCAGTAACTCTTCTTTCGGAAAGTTCAGTTTGCAATGCGAGAGATACAATTCGCACAACAATCCCCACATCACTGCATAACCATGCAATGCAGGACGACCTGACTGATGCGAAAATGTTTCAAATGCATGACCAATAGTATGGCCCAAATTGAGGGCTTTGCGAATACTCTTTTCTGTAGGATCCTGAGCTACAATTCTTTCTTTGATCTGAACACTTCGACCGGTAAGTACTCCCAGCTTTTCGTAATCCGGCGTATCCAAATCGAAAGCCAGCACTGCATGCCACTCGTTGCGGGAGTCGATGAGTGCATGTTTCACCATTTCTGCATACCCCGATCGCAGATTTGGAGCATCCAGACTCCTGAAAAAATCGATGTTAATCAGTACATCACTGGCCGGATTAAATACGCCTATTTCGTTCTTCAATCCGAAGAAGTTAATTCCGGTTTTTCCACCTGTAGCTGCATCAACTGCACCCAAAAGGGTGGTTGGCAGATTGATATAACGCACTCCTCTTTTAAATGCAGATGCCACAAAGCCACCAATATCGGTGACCATGCCACCGCCCAGATTGATAATCAATGATTTTCGTGTAGCGCCATTTTCGCTCAGATACTTCCAGAGCCGCACGGCCGTGTCGATGTTTTTATGCTCATCGCCGGCAGGAATGGTAATGAGGTGACTACCCCGCAGGAATTCGTAATCGGCAAGCGTTGGATAACACAAGCTACGTGCATTATCATCGCAAATAATGAAAATACCAGCAGCAGGTTGTGCACCCAGAGCTAATTTCAGCTCCGATTCGAAATTACTGCAAATCTTTGTAAAATTCTGACTCATGAATTGCTTGTTTGCGCGGCAAAGATAGCACTTTTCTATATTATCACACTTATAATCAATTGCCGATTAGTTATTGTTTGCTTTTTTTAATTCAGACAGATATTTTGATGAATCTATTAAAAATTCCAAAAAACTTTTTCATATGAAGATATGTTCATATATTTGCACGATAAATTTTCTCAATTATGAACGACGCATTATTAAAGATGGAAGAAGCAGCCTACACATTGAAAGCCATTGCGCATGGAACCAGACTTTGTGTTATTTCGCTGTTGGCCGACAAAGACGAGCTTAATGTGTCTGAGATTGGCGAGCAACTACAGTGCGAACAATCGTTGTTGTCGCATCACCTGACCGACATGCGTGCCAAGGGGATACTCAACTGCCGAAGGGAGGGAAAAAACTGCTTTTATTCTCTCAAAAACAGGCACATAATAAAAATATTAGACTGCATCAAAGCATGCAACTGTCCGGATTAAAAAATAAAAAACATATGCAGAATTTTCTTTCAAAATACAAATTACAACTAATCGGAACCTTAATAGGTTTACTGGGTGGATTTTTATATTATCGTTTTATAGGTTGCAATTCGGGTGGCTGTCCTATTACCTCCAATCCCTGGATAAGCACATTATACGGCGGTTTAATGGGCTATCTGGTGTTCGATTTGTTTAAGAAAAAACCTAAAAAGGAAGATGTTCAGTAATATCAGGGTTTCCAAAATCCAATGCATGACCTGCAACAATGAAGTTCTGAAGCAATTAGGTAAATTGCAGGGTGTTTTCGGAGCAGAAATTGATCGTGTTAACGGTTTTATTTTGGTGAATCACACCGATGAAATAAGCCGTGAAGCAATTAAAATGAAGTTGGCAGAGCTCAACTGGCATGAAATTCAGGATGATAAACCTGAAACCTGCGAACCTTCGGTTGGGGGATGTGTGTTTTGAAACAAAAAAATAAATACAAAATCAATAGAAACAATTTAAAAAGTTTGAATATATGAAGAATATCCTTGGAGCATCACTGATGCTGGCTATTATTGCATTTGCCGCTTGCGGTAACAAACCAAAAGAGGCTGCCGTAAA
Source organism: uncultured Paludibacter sp. (assembly GCA_964350125.1). Lineage (GTDB taxonomy): Bacteria > Bacteroidota > Bacteroidia > Bacteroidales > Paludibacteraceae > Paludibacter. The sequence continues at coordinate 19,257 of CAYGJI010000053.1, forward strand.
AGAATTACAAACAGAAAAAGCTCAAAATGAAACAACAAAAATGGGAACTATTAAACTTACAAAGGCTGAGTTTCTGACCAAAGTAGCCAACTACGAAGCTCATCCAACAGAGTGGAAGTATATAGGCGACAAACCCTGCATCATCGACTTTTATGCCGACTGGTGTGGTCCCTGCCGCGCCTTAGCACCAATTCTCGAAGAACTTGCCAAAGAGTATCACGGACAGATTTATATCTACAAGGTTGACACAGAAAAGGAGCAGGAGCTGGCAGCAGATTTCGGCATCCGCAGCCTTCCAACCCTGCTTTTCTGCCCGATGAACGAGCAACCTCAAATGGCTCAGGGTGCACTTCCGAAAGAGACATTGAAAAAAGCAATTGAAGAAGTACTGCTGAAGAAAAGCAAATAATGTGCATGTAAACCATACAACAGCCTCCGGAAAAATCCAACTCCGGGGGTTTGTTGTTGATAATAATGCTCTGGGCTTTGACCGGAAAAATCAATATTCAAATCATGAAGTATGAACCTTCCGGGTATTTCTTTGGTTTGAAATCAAAAACAGGAGATGTTCAATTTGTAAATTTATTGTATGTGAGTATTTATTAACAGAATATTCCACTGATGAATTAAACTTTGGCTCGTTATGCAAGTCAAAAGCATCAGACAAACTATTTACAAATTATCAATCATTCAAAAATCATGTAGTATGAAAAAACAGATTGTATTCTTACTGGTTGCTTTGCTTGTGACTGGACAGCTATTAACAGCGCAGAATCAGCAACGTCCCGGAGGCGACCGCCCACAAATGACTCCCAAAGAAAGGGCTGAACTAATGGCTAAAGAACTTGGAATCAGCGAAGAGCAGAAAATCAAAGTTCAGACCTTATTCGAAGAACAGTTTGCAAAGATGGCCGAAATTCGCCAGCAACATCAAAACGATCCAGAAACACGTCGTCAGAAAATGCAGGAAATCCGCACAAAGATTGATGGTGATCTTGAAAAAATCATCGGTAAAGAAAAAACCGAAAAATGGCGGTTGCTGCTGCAGGATCAATTCCGTCAGCAACGTGAACAACGTCAGGGAGACCGTCAACGCGAGCAGGGGCAACAATAATCCAAAATTATGTATTACTCAAAAAACCGTATTCCAATTTGGCATACGGTTTTTTTTTATCACAAACAAACAATTCGGAGGCTTATCTGTTTTAGATTAGATATTAAGTAACAGGAAGAAAATAATGTCAT
>CAYGJI010000054.1:0-20233 GCA_964350125.1 uncultured Paludibacter sp.
ACAAATCAGCCTAACATGCTGATTTATAAATAGCAGGTCTGGAGTTCTGAAATTACCGTTACCCGTACCGATTTGCCTTATCAGTTGGTGTGGTCCGACGAGTTTGATGGAACTGCGCTTAATACAAGTATCTGGAATATTGAAACCGGAGGCGGAGGTTGGGGTAATCAGGAAAGGCAACATTATACCAACAGAACAGAGAATTTGCGCATCGAAGACGGTCATCTGATTATCGAAGCACGCAAAGAGAGGTTCTCGACAAACGACTATACTTCAGCACGAATAAACACCCGCGATAAAAAATCATTTAAATATGGCCGGATAGAAGCCCGCATCAGTTTACCTTCAGGTAAAGGTACATGGCCGGCTTTCTGGATGATGGGAGCCAATTTTGCTTTAGCCCGGTGGCCTTTATGTGGCGAAATTGATATCATGGAGCATTCCGGACATCAGCCAACAGTCATAGTACACGCTGTTCATACCGCTGAGAAAAATGGTTCAAGAGGCAATAACTGGTCGTTTAAGAAAACGGTTGGCAATGTCCAAAATCAGTTTCGCACCTATGCCATTGAATGGGAAGAGAGAGCCAATGAAGGCGATGATAATATCTCGTTCTACATCGATGGGGTTAAAAGTACCACACTTTGGGAGCCGCATGTGAATGCCACTGTACAGCAATGGCCTTTCAAACAGGAGTTTTTCTTCATATTGAATGTCGCACTGGGAGGAACCATGGGTGGTACCATCGACGATACGATGTTTAATAATCCGGTGATTATGAAAGTGGATTATGTTAGGGTTTATCAGAGAAAGTAATTATTCTCTGATAACTTACTTAACTTCTTCCTTCACTTCCTCCTCTTTAAATTCTTCTTCACTAAAGAAGAATTTCGGTCGCTCACCTGCCGGGTATCGTGTAAACACGTCGGTAGGTGATTTTGGGCGCATGCCTTCCACCCAGAAGAAGTTTGTGAGATAAATCACTTCATCGGTGGTTAGTTCGATGGGATAAAAAACTCCACTTGATGCTGCTGATAGTACTATGCGGTCAATTTTTTTGTCTTTGAAATGCATTAACACAAAACTGCTTTCCGTTCGGTTAGCTCCCACCAGGGTCGAATCGGCATCGTCGATTACAAAATAAACCGTTTCGGCATTGCCACTGACCTCTACACGCACAAGGGCTCCACTGTCGATATAGGCAATGATTTCCTTTCCTCCTATCTGATTGAAATACAGGGAATCGACTCTTGCGGAAGTAATGGCCGATTGGTCGATATGCACTTTATCTATTGTTTTATTCCGTGTAAATACCCGTATTGATTCACCTGAAAGTTGTTGATCTTCCTGCCACACAACCGGCCTGTTTACCAAATGTATTACCGAATCGCGGGTACTGAACCGCAGCGAATCGGTAATTCCCTGCAAATCTTCGCGGTAAAACCGCACATTGAGCCAGGCCCGGGCCACGTTGTAAATCGAATCTTTGTATGTTTTCAGGGTATCGGCATGCACATACATGTGTTTATCGCCCGACCAATCGACTAACAGGGCCGAATCCGTAGCTATTCCCAGTTCGGTGTCTTCGTTGTAGTAGATATAATGTCCGTACAGGGTGGATTTCTGAACTGTGTCCTTCAAAATCACACTTCCGAATGCTTCTCCGTATTGGCCGCTTTTGTCGTAAAACACGGTATCGCCGGTAAGCGATTTTCCTTCCTTATCGACAATGAGCGATCGGTTGAGCAGCATCGAACGTTCGGTATTGGTATTGTACCAGCCCCGGTCGGTATAAATATCTGTATCATCCTGATAAATAATGTGTGTTTTTCCAACTATTTCGGCAACATGCGATTTCGAGTTGTATTTCAGGGTGTCCGAATTCATCGTAAAATTTTTGTTCTCAAGCTTAACATCATTGCGAAACAAAGCATCTTCGGAGGCCGTAGAGTATTGTCCCCATACCGAAGTCATGGTGTTTTCCGGATCAACAATTTTTCCTCCGGTGAAATAATATGCCAGTTGGGTATTGCGGTCGTAGTTCAGACTGTCGGTTGAGAGCGTTGTTTTGCGATTAACTAATCGTACATTCCCCCGCAGCCGGGCCATTTTGGTTTGTCCGCTATAGTACAACACATCGCCATAAATAAACAGCGTGTCGCCCTGTACAATGCGCACATTGCTGAAAGCGTCGAGTGAATTGGTTGCCCTGTTGAAATATGCGCTATCGCAGGTGAGTGTAGCTCCCTCGTGACGAAAGCGCACCCTGCCTGTCAACACTTGTATGTCGGGGCGGGCCAGCTGATCGAAGCGGATAACATCGGCATTTTCGAGGTAGATAATGCGGGCTCTGCGATCGAACGGGGTTCGAATTGGAGCTACGGGAGGCAACGGTGCCAACCGCCCACGACGGTTTTGCTTCTGATTGGCGGGCGGCGGTGGGTTCTGACTTTCAAGTACTTCCTTCCTAAGCTGTCGGTGTTGAATCTGCGCATGGACAGGAACCGTCAGTGTTAGGATTGTAAGTATTAAGAGCGAGTGCTTGAGCACATATGTACTTAAAGCGGTCATGTGTTATTTTATCCAGCCCGGATACTGAAACTGGCAGTTACTCCACTTCGGATCGATACGAATGTATGTTTCTTTCTGTTTTTTACTGATCCAGTTTGTCAGAAATTCTTCTCTTTTCTTTTCTTCAAAAAGACTACGCAACAACTGATAATCGTCGATCAGATTGGCTTTGTGAGTATCCACCTTCGACTTCAGTTTTACCACGGCCACCATTTCCTTGCTGCTGGTTGGGTCTATCATCACAAAAGGCTTTGATATTTCGCCCACATTCATATTGTAGGCAACGCGTGCTACTTCGGGAGGTAAATCCTGATATTCGAATTTGGAAGTACCCGAACGCCGGTTCATCATCAGGCCAGCATTCATTGCGGTGTTCTTATCCTGTGAGAAAAAAATCACTCCCTGCTCAAAAGTCATTTTATTACTTCTGATCTGATCGGCTATGGAGTCCAGTTTCTTAATAGCATTGTTTTTATCTTCCAGGGTGATTTTGGGTCGCATCAGGATGTGACGACAATTGATGCGGTCGCCCCTTTTTTCTATTAATTGTATGATGTGAAAACCGAAGGCCGACTCTACCACCCTCGATACTCTTTTCGGATCGTTGAGGTTAAAAGCAACATTCGCAAACTCAGGATCGAGTAAACCACGTCCCATGAAACCGAGTTCGCCACCTCTTTTCGCACTTTCGGTATCCTCCGAATAGAGGCGCGCGAGCACCGAGAAATCGGCACTCCCCCGATTCACCCTGTCGGCAAATTCGCGCAAACGTTCTTTGATGTAATCTACTTCTTCCTGAGGAACAGGAGGTTTGAAGCTGATAATTTGCAGTTCGACCTCCGCAGGAACGATTGGGATACTGTCTACATTCATTGTTTTATAAAAGCGGCGCACATCGGCAGGGGTCGATTTGATGTTTTCCAGCAATTTTTGTTTCATTTGCTGTATAATCATTTGCTCCCGAACCAGTTCCCGTTGTTCTTCACGAATTGCATTAAGGCTTTTATTGAAATATTCTTCCAGTTTCTCTCTCGAACCGATCTGCGATATGAAATAATTGATACGCATTTCTACCTGCGAGGTAATCGAACTTTCATTAGCCACAATGCTGTCGAGTTCAGCCTGATGCATAAACAACCTATTGATTGCTATTTGTTCGGGGATAACGCAATAGGGATCGCCCTGTATCGGAAATCCCTCGAGTTGAGCCCTGACTCTTTGTTCTTCAACCTCCGATTTCAGGATGGCCTGGTCGCCCACAATCCAGATAACTTCATCGATGATATTTTTTTGAGCCTTTGCCGGGCTTATACACATCCATAAAAGAGCAAATAAAACAATTCTTAAAAACATGTCGGATTATTTTACCGGGATATCCCGGGAATTATTGATTAAAAAAGGTTATAGTTCCATCATTTACCGCATCATTATACAGTTCATCCTGAAACCCGTTGATAAAATCAGTTTTCATTTTATTCAGCATAATGTTTGAAATTTTATCTTTTGCAAGTGCGAAGGGCTCAGTTTGGCCGGGCTGCACAATAGAATCGACCCCCAGCATATAATGTTGTGCACTATCGGATGTTTCATAATATCTTGCCGAAGCCAGATGGTCGGCTGGATTAACCAATTGAATAGGTATTTCCCGCATTATATCTGTAAGCGGAACCCATCTGTCGCCGAAATAATCGAAACTCAACGCATGTTGCATGCTGTATTTTTCGATTTGTTCGAGCGCTTTAGTGCTGCCCGACTGCATCCAGCTGCGGGCGTTGGCAATGCGCGGAGCTTGTGCGGGAATAACCAGTAAACGCCCTTTTATCATGGTTTCCTGAACTTTAAACTGTTCGACAAACTCCTGATAGAAAGCCAATACCTCGGCATCGGATGGGGCTGCAGGCAATCGTTGTTGTAGCAAGCGTTGCTGGTACTGATGAATGATGAGTGATTTGCGGTAGTCCTCCAGCAATCTATCTATTTCTGCTTTGTCGGGTATATTTCTCTTGGCATTTTCGTAGAGTAACACATCAGTTGCCCATTTGCGAATATAGCTTTCGGCTATCTGAATACTGTCGGCTTCTCCCACATTGGGCGGAATAATTTCCTGTACCTGATCGAGGTACAGGAAACGCCCTTCAACTTCGAGTAAAGCTATACGTTCCTGATCCGGTGTTTTTGATGTGCAGGATGCAACCATAAACAGTGGAATGAAAATAATCGGCAAGTACAGCTTTAGGGACATGAAGCAACTGTAGGTTAGTTTTGTTTGATTGTACGAAGTACTTTCTTGTCGATTTTCACAGGGTATTTCTTCCGGAGATTCTCAATCCATCTTTTTTCGAGATATTCCTGATAATCGGCTGTAACCAATCCGCGTACATCGGTGTAATCTTCGGGGGTATAGTTCAGCATTTTGCCGGTAACAAACACGAACGGAAACTGCGTATCGGGTGTTATCTCCACTCCTGTATTGAAATAATGCTTGTCGACATGTTTGTTGTCGCCCTTCACATACAATCCGCGGTCGATTTTAATGTTTACAACACTATCGTTGAGCTGACGAAGCATTTTGTCGAGCGAATCGAGCGGCTGTGTTGCAACCAGTTCGCGTGCTTTTTGCATCACTTCTTCGGTTTTGGTGTGGATAACGCGCCCTTTAAAGTGTGGTTTATCCCATCTGTATTTTTCCTTGTTCTTTTTAAAAAAAGCAGCGAGTCCATCAGTGTCTTTCGAAGCTTTGTCCCAAACTTCATTGTTACTTACTTCAAACAGGAGAATTCCATCGTGATACTCCTGCATCAGCAATCTGAAATCGCTGTATTTTCTTTCCAGCTGAGAATCTTCATAAGCAAGCAATTCATGTTCGATGAAGGCTTTGAATTTCTCATCGATGATATCTTTCGGATTTACTTTTCCTGTGTTCGGGTTTTTTTTCAGATATTCGAGAAAATCTTTCTGCGTAAATTTCTTTTTTGCAAAGGAGAACACTTGTTTATTGAGTGATGCAGCTTCAGCCAGGAAAGCAGAGTCGGTAAGACTTCTGTTTTCGAGCAGGCTGTAAAACTCGACTATAGGGTTTTTTCTCGGAATTTTAAGCTTGTACTCTTTTTTCAGGCGGTTCACAAATGCCTGCTGACCTTTGTTGGCTCTTTCATCACGTTTCACCTGACGTTCAATTTCAGCTTTTCGGCTTTCAAATCCGGGCAATGCCTTGCGGTCGAGCAATTTGATGATATGCCAACCGTATGGCGATTGGATGGGTTCGCTTACATCGCCGATTTCTTTCAATCCGAAAGCTGCTTTTTCGAATTCCTGCACCATGCGACCTACGCCAAACCAGGGAAGTTCACCATTGCGGGCCGCCGAACCGCGGTCTTCGGAGTTGTGTGAGGCTATTTCCCCAAAGTCGCCACCGCCCTTAACCACCTGATACAAAGAGTCGATTTGCTGTTTGGCACGCTGATTCATTTCCTCTTCGCCCTGCGAAGTGAATTTCATGATGTGTGAAACAAGTATTTCGCCCTGCGATGCACGGCGGTTATGTACCCTGATGATATGGTAACCAAAGTTGGTGCGAACCGGTTTGGAGATGGTTCCCGGTACGGTGTTGAAAGCCATGGTTTCAAATGGATAAACGGTGCGGAAACCGGTAATCCATCCGATATAGCCATTGTTTTCGGCTGCCGACTGATCTTCGGAAGTTTCTTTAGCTACCTGGGCAAAATCTTCCGTTTGTACTCTTTTGGCAATCTCATTGATTTTGTTCCATGCTTTGAGGGTGTCTTCGGGAGTCGCTGCGTTATCAACACGAATCAGGATATGACTTACCTCAATATCTTCCTTCAAGCGGTTATATGCTTCAATTAGTACTTCTTCCTCAACTTTCGCATCGGTGAGGTAGGGCCTGGTGAGCTGACTGCGGTAGCCACTCAGTTCGGTGATAAATGCGCGGGTAGTATCGATACCCTGTGAGCGCGCTTCCTCTACTTTTAATTTGAAGTTCACAAACAAATCCACATACTCGTCGAGAGATTTTTTGTCCAAAGTATTGTTGGAGTTGTTCTTATTGTAGATGTACTCAAATTCCGATTTGTAAACCGGCTTTCCATTGATTTGCATCAATACAGGATCCTTTCCTTTTGCGAAAACAGATCCTGCAATTATTAAAACAGGCAATACTCTAAGAAGTGCTTTCATATTTCATTGTTCTTTGTTTTTTTAACATCCCGACTGCGAACGTAAACAATTTAACGGATAGTCGATAGCAATGTTGTAAAAAGATTGATATTTTTAAGTATTTTTTTTATTCGCCTCTGCTGTAATTGGGTGCTTCACTGGTAATTGCTACATCATGTGGGTGACTCTCGGTTACACCGGCTCCGGTAATTCGGGTGAAACGCGCATGATGCAATGCTGTGATGTTTGCTGCACCACAGTAACCCATGCCGGCACGCAATCCGCCAATCATTTGATACACTACTTCGAACAAAGAGCCTTTGAAGGGCACCCTGGCTGCGATTCCTTCCGGTACCAGTTTCTTGATGTCTTCTTCTACATCCTGGAAATAGCGGTCTTTAGAGCCTTTTTCCATTGCTTCCAGTGATCCCATACCGCGATACGACTTAAACTTACGGCCATTGAAGATGATTGTTTCACCTGGCGACTCCTCCACGCCGGCAAGCAGCGAGCCGGCCATCACCGTATCGGCACCGGCGGCAAGCGCCTTCACAATATCACCCGAGTAACGTATTCCTCCGTCGGCAATCACCGGAATGTCGCGACCCTGAAGCGCTCTCGAAACTTCGTATATAGCCGACAACTGCGGCACGCCAACACCGGCTATAACGCGGGTTGTGCAAATCGAGCCCGGTCCAATACCCACTTTCACCGCATCGGCTCCGGCATCGGCCAAAGCAATTGCAGCATCTGCAGTTGCAATATTGCCAACAATAAAGTCCATGTGCGGATATCTTTTTTTAGCTTCTCTCAGGGTGTTAAGCACGCCCAGCGAATGTCCGTGTGCTGTATCGATTACAATGGCATCCACATTGGCCTCTACTAAAGCTTCGATGCGTTCAAAAACATCGCCTGTTACACCCACACCGGCAGCAACTCTCAACCTGCCCTGCTCATCTTTCGATGCCATGGGCTTGTCCTTGGCTTTGGTAATGTCCTTGTAAGTGAGTAAGCCTATCAGTTTTCCTTCAGCATCCACCACGGGCAGTTTCTCTATTTTATGTTGCTGAAGAATATCAGCTGCAGCTTCGAGGTCGGTGCTACGCGATGTAGTGATGAGTTTATCTCGCGTCATCACCTGATCAACACGTGTTGCCATGTTGCGCTGGAATCGCAGGTCGCGGTTTGTAACAATGCCCAACAGATAACCCTGCTCATCGACCACCGGAATACCCCCGATTTTATATTCGTTCATGAGTGCAAGTGCATCGCCCACTGTTGCACCAATGCGGATTGTTATCGGATTCGAAATCATACCGTTTTCGGCACGCTTCACGGCTTTTACCTGTTTTGACTGTTCGGCAATCGACATGTTTTTGTGTATCACACCAATACCTCCCTCGCGAGCAATGGCTATGGCCATTTTGGCCTCGGTCACGGTGTCCATAGCTGCAGAAACAATGGGGATTTTCAGTCTGATTTGGCGGGTAAAACGTGTCGAAAGGTCTACTTCGCGGGGCAATACTTCCGAATAAGCAGGAATCAGCAAAACATCATCGAAGGTCAAACCTTCATACTGAACACGATCGGCAATAAATGACATAGAGAATACGTTTTTTAGAATGTGGATAGTACGGCCTGAAGCCGTGGTGACTATGAAAAAATATTGCCTGCAAATGTACACAATTTTTGTGAGTCGGAAAAACGGAATTCAAAAAAAGACCCGCAGCCCCGGTTGAAGCCTGAATGATCAGATTCGCTGACAGGAATTCACTTCGCTGATTTTCGCCACATCACGGCAAAGATTCTCCATTTCCTGCTTGTCGTGCACATAAATAGAGAACATGCCGACAAACATTCCGGCGTTGGTTTCTATATTGATGCGACTGATGTTAACCCCGTGTTTTTCAGTGATAACACCCAAAATTTCGATCATTACACCTTTCTTATCAATACCCTTGATTTCCACTGTTTCGAGGAATGAAAGCGCTTTGTGTGTGGCCCATTCAACACCCACTAAATTTTCGCCATAACTCGATTTCTGTCGGGCTGTTTTGTCGCACGAACGCTTGTGTACCTGCACCATTTCATTTTCATCAACAATTCCCAGAATATCATCTCCCGGAATAGGGTGGCAACATTCGCCGAGCTTGTAGGTAGTGCCGGTATTTTCTTCGGTGAGAATGAAAGTCTTTTTGCGGTCGACCCGTTGTGCCGGTACCAACTCAATAACCTGTTCTTTGGTCTTCGTGTTTGAGGGCGACACAAAAGGAATTTTGCTGATGTATCGTGTAAAAACATTTTTGGTTTTTGGTTTGAAAATAACTTTAGCAATTTCATCGAGGTTAATATTGCCGTTGGCAGCCTGCAGGTACAGGGCATTGCGGGATCCGAATTTATAATGATTCATGATTTTCACCATGTTCTCGTTTTCGGCTGTCAGATTTATTTTTTCTAATGCTTCCTCAATTTTTTTCTGTCCTTCGGCGATAGCTGTTTTTTCATCTCTTCTGAAAATGGCTCTGAGCTTTGCTTTGGCTCTTGCTGTGGTCACAAAATCGATCCACTCAGGTTGCGGAATTTGTTTTCGCGATGTAAGAATCTCAACCTGATCGCCGCTCTGCAATGTGTGGCTCAGCGGAACAAGCCGGTGATTTACCTTAGCGCCAATACAGTGCTCGCCAATATCGGAGTGCAACACAAAAGCAAAATCGAGCGCTGTGGATCCCTGCGGAATGGTTTTGATATCGCCCTTGGGCGTAAATACAAATATCTCGGATGCAAAAAGATTGAGTTTGAATGTGTCAATGAAGTCGATGGCATTAGGCTCGGGATTTTCCAACAATTCCTTGAGGGTTTTCATCCATTTATCGAGCTCTGACTCATCGTTTTCGCCCGTTTTGTACTTCCAGTGAGCCGCCAGACCCTTCTCAGCAATATCGTTCATCCGTTCGCTGCGTATCTGCACTTCCACCCACCGACCTCCGGGAGCCATCACGGTGACGTGAAGTGCCTCGTAGCCATTGGCTTTCGGGTTGCTAACCCAGTCGCGGAAACGATCAGGATGCGGTTTGTATAAGGTTGTAATGGCCGAATATATCATCAAACATTGCTCGCGTTCCGAAAGTCCGGGCCGCGGAGTAAATACTATCCTGAGCGCCATGATGTCGTATATATCCTTGAATGGAATATTGCGGCTGGTCATTTTTTTCCAGATAGAATACACCGTTTTTACGCGTGTTTTGTATCTGAACTGCCAGCCAAGGTCGGTTAGCCGCTGACTAATAGGCTGTGTAAATTCGCTGTAAAAAAGATTTCGGGCTACTTCATCTACCGCTAATCGCTGTTCAATATCAGCAAAGGTGTCGGGATGTTCGTACTTAAAGCTCAGATTTTCAAGTTCATTTTTGATGCGGAACAAACCCAGGCGGTGCGCCAATGGTGCATATATATACTGTGTTTCTCCCGTGATTTTAAATTGCTTGGCAGGAGGCAATGATCCCAGTGTTCGCATGTTGTGTAATCTGTCGGCAATTTTTATCAAAACCACGCGCAAATCCTCCGACATAGTGAGAACTAATTTCCGAAAGTTTTCGGCCTGCGCTGAAGCGTGTTCGGCAAAAATACCTCCCGAAATTTTGGTTAGCCCCTCCACAATCTGGGCTATCTTCGGTCCGAACAGGTTAGCTATATCTTCCACTGTATAATCGGTATCTTCCACCACATCGTGCAATAGCGCCGAACAGATAGATGTGGAGCCCATACCAATCTCACCCGAAACTATGCGTGCAACGGCAAGCGGATGCAGAATATAAGGCTCGCCCGAACGCCTTCTGATTCCTTTATGAGCAGCTTTGGCAAAATTAAAAGCCTTGGTGATAATCTCTACCTTCTTGCGGTGTGAGGAATTCAGATAGTCGTTCAGCAAAGCGTCAAACTCTTGCTGGATTAACTCATCTTCAGAAATTTCAATCTTTCCCTCTTCATCCGACATACCAATACTATTAAAAAAAAAATTAATACCCTGCTAAAAACAAACCGATATCGTTAGAAGGTAAACCAAAATAAGATGCAATGAGGCGGTTTACCAAAACTCCTCCATAAACATACACCCCGTTGCGGAAACCTGAACTTTCGCTCACTGCCTGTTTCACGCTACCCGACTTGCCAATTTTAAGCAGGATGGGTGAAAAAATATTGCTCAGTGCCATGGAGCTTGTGCGCGAAACCCTGGCAGAAATATTGGGAACACAATAATGGATGATGCCATGTTTTTCAAACACCGGATTTTTGATTGTGCGGCATTCAGAAGTTTCAAAACAGCCACCCTGATCTACACTCAAGTCGATGATGATTGCACCCATTTTCATGGTTTTTACCAAATCTTCAGAGACCATAAAACGTTCTGAACCATTAATATAACGCAAATTGCCAATTACTGCATCGGCCGAACTCAACGCTCTGAATAATACCGCCGGATGAATCACGGAAGTAAATACCTGCTGCCCGAGATAATGCTGTATGCGCCGGAGCTTATTGATATCGTGATCGAATATTTTGACCTGTGCGCCCAATGCCAAGGCCGAGCGTGCAGCTACTGAGCCTGCCAGACCTGCGCCCAGAATCACCACTTCTGTTGGAGATACACCCGCAACACCTCCCAACAAAATACCTTTTCCGCCCGAAGCTATGCTCATCAGTTCAGATGCTACAGCAATGGCAGTATTTCCTTCGATTTCGGAGATAGTATTCACCACCGGAAAAGCTTTCTGTTCATCTTTTATCAGTTCGTATGCAACTGCATTCAGTTTCTTTTTCATCATCAGGGTGATAGAATCGGCACTGAGGGTCGAAAGTTGCAACATTGAGAATACCGATGCCCCCTTTTTCATCAGAAAAAGCTCTTCCTGGGTAGGTGGGGCAATTTTGAGCACTATGTCGCAGCCAAAAATTACAGCATCGTCATCCACTATGGTTGCACCCGCCTCGCTGTACTGCAGGTCGGTGTAAAACATCGGCAAACCTGCTCCCCGCTGCACTAACACATGATGACCTTCCTCCACCACAATCGATACACCTTCCGGAGTAAGTCCGAGCCTGGTTTCCGACTGTGGATTTTCCCTTGGCAAACCAATGGTGAGCTGTGTTTGTCCTACCAACTCCCTCAGCAACGATTCTTCAGGGAAAAGAACTCTTTGCGATCCGGGTACCTGTCTCATAGTATGCTGTGTTCTAATTTATTTTTTTGAATCGACTACAAATCTAATGTCATTCGGTGAAAGATACAAGAGCAACGATAAAATTTGTGGAATAAATGCAATTTTGTTATGATATTGAACTTTTTTAAGCTTACATGCTGAATTTCTAATCAATCTTCCAACATTTAACCTGTAATTTTCATATTACCAGTGTCAACCGTTTTTTTACTATTGCTTTTCGGTTTAAAAGGATTTTTAGTGTCTATAGTTGATATTTCTACCCTGTGGCATCGTAAACAGAACTACTCCCAAACAATTGGATTCTGGCTACAGTCTGGCATACTCTGATAATACACTGATGATTTAGCGTTTCTTGTATCGGCGATTGTAAAACTCCGGCAAAAAAGTTTGCAAGTTTAGTGCAGTTTATCGTGGTGCTTACCAAATTTATAAAAATTGCAATTGTCAAAAGTTCTTGAAACGTGTTCGGTACACTAATGGCGCCACTCCGGTTACTTTTTTAAACTGTTTGTTGAAATAACTTAAATTATTAAATCCACTGTCAATGGCAACATCTGAAACAGTTAGCGATTTTTCCATTAAAAGTTTGCTTGCAAAATCAACTTTTATTCTGTTTAGGTATTCAAAAATAGTTATGCCAACAATCGATTTAAAATAGCGACATATTGATCCTTCAGCCATATGAACCAATGAGGCAATTTGTTTCAAATCGATATTATCACGATAGTTTTTCATTAAGTATTCATGAATTGTCAGAATACGCTTATTCTTTGTTTCAAAATGAAAATTATTATAGTTAACACTTGCTAAAGGTATCAAATCTTTGCTTTGTCCTATGATATTCATCAATCTGAAAAACTGCATAAAGCGTTCAAAGTTATCCAAATAAGGCAATTGAAGCATGATGCTACTTACCTGATTCAATGTATCACCTACAATACGTAAACCCCTTTCGGATAGTTTTAAGGCATTTGCAACATGTTTTAATTCTGAAAGAGTTAACAGATCGGATGTCAGTGTTTCCGGAGGTAATTGCAAAAATACCATTTCGAGTGAACGGTTGTTTGGAGTCAGTGTTTCCTTGTTCGCAATCCATACATGAGGTAAATTCCGGCCTAACAGAACCAAATCACCTGGCTGAAATTCTTCAATAGAATCTGCTACAATTCGCTTACCAAAGCCTTCGGTAATGAAACTAATTTCATAATAATCATGGTAATGCCACGAGCATTTTTCAAGGTTATCTTGAAATATGCCAATTGAAAATGAAGCATTTTCGTTAATAATTGTTTTTCCAAATAACGCTGACATTGTGTTGAATGCGAGACATTTGCACTACAAATCGAATAATTATATGCAAATATAGGGATAATTGTTAATATAGCACCAAAAGTGGTGAAAATGGTTGTAGGTAACACTCAGTTTATAATCTATTTTTGTTATGCTGAAATTAAATAGACCGCTAATATTAATCAAAAACAAGAAATTACGTATGAATGAGTTATTAGAAAAAATTCTGGAAGTAGTAGAATTAGGAAAGGCTGATTCAAAATCTCCTTTTCCACCGCAGCTGAAAGGGCAGGATGGCGCATTTGAACTTACGATCAGGGCCATTGAGGAAGGTATTAGTCCAAAGGAAATTCTTGAAAGTGCATTAATTCCTGCAATGGATAAAGTGGGCAGGAAATTCTCTGAAAATAAAATTTTTGTTCCTCAAATGCTTATGTCTGCCAGAGCCATGGGGGCAGCCATGTTACAACTAAAACCATTTTTTGCATCCGGCGAAATTAGAACCAAAGGCACATTTATTATTGGAACCGTAAAAGGCGACTTGCATGATATTGGTAAAAATTTGGTTGCTATGATGGTTGAAGGTTCTGGCTGGTCAGTAATTGATTTAGGCGTAGATGTTCCATCTGAACGTTATATTGAAGCTTTGAAAGCGAATCCTGATGCAGTAGTAGCTCTTTCAGCACTTCTGACAACTACCATGGTAAACATGCAGGAAATAGTAACTGACATTAGAAGAGAACTTCCTGATGCAAAAATATTTATTGGGGGTGCACCGGTGAATAACGAATTCTGTAAAAAAATCGGAGCTAATTTTTATGCGCCAAATCCCCAGGGTGTTGTAGAGTACTTAAACGCAATTGCATCTTAATTTCTCTCTTTTAAAAAAATTGCTCATATTTCACAATGATCCTGATTAACGGGACATTGGATGTTCCATGTTTAAATCGAAACGAAACTTATATGTAAACATCTGACATATAACATATTAATTAAAAATAAACGAATGAAATACAAAAGTTTAATTATCAACAATCCCGGGGATTTAATGTTTGGGATAGCCCCAAAACCGGTAATAACACGCCGTGGTTTGGCAATTGGTGGTGGTCAGGTGTATGCCGAATTAAATTTTACACTCCCGGTTATGAGTATCAATGACAGTACGTTGAAAGAGGTTTATGCACATTACCATGAAATAGCCGAAGGTGCATTGGAGCGTGCGTTGCATCTCGAATCGAAAGGTGTAGTTTTGGAATTGGAAACATTGTTGGAAATGACAAAAACACCTTCTATCGGTATTGAAATTACCAAAATAATGAATGAAGTTTGTGAAAAGTATTATCAAAATCACGGACTAAAATCTGAAATCCGTTTAACTCCCAACGATTTACGCGAGTTTGAACGTCCGGCAAAACAACGTAGTTCCCGGTACTTAGAGCCGATGTTCGAGCTTTTCGAAAAAGGAGCATTGGCAGGTGGTGATTTGCTGTCTATAGAAAGTACCGGTGGCAAAGAAGTGTCGGACGATGCGTTGATGAATTGCGACATAAAAACCATTATGTTTGCATTGTCGGTACTTGGTGTGCGCGACATGCAGTTTTTATGGAAAAAAATTGTGGATTTAGCTAATAAACATGGCAAAATTGCTGCTGGCGATTCAGCTTGTGGTTTTGCAAACACGGCTATGGTATTGGCTGAAAAGAAATATATACCTAAGGTTTTTGCAACCCTGGTTCGTATTATTTCGGTTGTTCGCTCCATTGTAGCGATGGAAGAAGGAGCTATCGGGCCGGATAAAGACTGCGGTTACGAAGGTCCATTTCTGAAAGCAATTACAGGTATTCCAATTTCGATGGAAGGAAAAACGGCTGCTTGCGCACACCTCAGTCCGATTGGAAACATAGCTTCTGCTTGTGCCGATTTGTGGAGCAACGAGTCTGTACAAAACATCAAACTCTTGTCGGGCATGGCACCTACTGCCTACATGGAACAATTGGAATATGATGCCAGGTTGATGAATGAAGCATTACGAGCAGGAAAATTACATCGTCAAGTTTTACAACAATTATTGGTTTCATCGGATATTTATACCGATCCCCAGGCACTGATTCTCTCGCCTGAAAATGTGATTCGTATTTCAAGAGAGCTGGTTAGAGGTGATTCGTATGTGGCAAATGCCCGCAATGGAGCGTTGGTTACAATTGATATCATTGAAGAAGCAGTAGCTTCAGGCAAATTGAAACTGTCTGATTTAGAAATTAGTTATCTTCCATTCCTTCGCGAAGAATTGGAAAGTATTCCGGACAACGAAAGTGATTTTGTGGAAATGATGCTACCCATCGTGGATCAAAGCAAATTCATATTGTCTGAGTATGGTTTATAAATTTTTAAACCTCAGTAGCACAATAGATTTTAAATCTGAATATTCTTCGTAGTATGTATTGTGGTTTTAAAAATACTGAATGGAAAAAATACCGGTTAATATTATTACAGGATTTTTGGGTGCGGGCAAAACAACTGCAATTATCAACCTGTTGAGACAAAAAGCAACAGATGACCCGTGGGCTGTGATTATCAATGAATTCGGTAAAATTTCCATTGATACAAAAACATTGCAATCGGCTTCCGATTCGGAAAATGTATATGAAATTACAGGGGGGTGTATTTGTTGTACGGCAAAAGGATATTTGAATGAAACTTTAGAGAGGGTCATTCAATCAGGTAAATATAGCCGAATTATCATTGAACCAACTGGTTTAGGAGGTATGGATATGGTTTCAGAAATCGTAGCATCACATACTAACCTTGTACTTAAACCAATTATTTGCTTAGTGGATATTAATTTAGTTCAGAAACCTAAATTGATGATGATTCCAATATTTAGAGCACAAATTGCAAAATCCGATGGTATTATTTTTACTAAAACTGATTTAATTTCGGTTGATTCAGTTGTATCGGAATTGAAAGAACAGTTTCTTAAGTCATTTCCCGGAACTTATATTTCGAATGAAAAGTTGAATCTTTCCTTACTGGATGGAACATTAGTCAAAAACGAATTTCCAAACCGGAATTTTTCACTAATTGATTCAAATATATCAACTACTAATTTTTTGCAGACAAGTTATGTTTTTGCGCACTCCAATATTTTTGATTTGAACAAATTAAGATTACTACTTCAAAAACATCCTTCAATAATCAGAGCTAAAGGGTTTATTTTTACTGAAAAGGGTTGGAAATTACTGAATTTTACCCTGACAGAATGCATTTTTGAGGATACTGCAGATTGCCTGGAAACAAAATTTGTGATTATCACGGATAAATCAGAGCCTGGTTTTATGGATATATTGGAGGATGAGATTAGAAAAACAATAGGTTGTAATCAGCAACTTTGAATTGCCAAATTTTCGTAATTGAAAATCAACCGATTTGGGCAACTGATATTCCTCTTTTAAGTACTTACAACGTCAAACATACCCGACATGCCCGACATACCAAAAACCGGCACGGGATTTCTGCGATTTCCCGTGCCGGCTGCAAAAAGTCAATTGTCAGTCATTAATAATTGGGGTTCTGTCCGTATTCTTCACCATTGAGCAAAGCATCGAGTTCAGCCTGTGGAACGGGGCGTACGTAATGTTTGGTAGGATCGAAAGCAGTAACATCAGGATTTTGTTTGCCTGGTCCCAAACGGTGTTCGAGCTGTTTGGTCCGCTTCAGGTCGGGCCAGCGCAGGTGTTCGCCTGCCAACTCGCGTGCCCGCTCATCGAGCAAAAAGTTGATATTGATTTGCGCATTGGTAACCTGCATTTCGGCTGTTTTATCTACCGGAGTTTTGATGGCCGCCCGTGTTCTCAGGACATTGACATAATCGGCAGCAGTTTGTCCGGCAGTTGTAATATTGAGCTTCATTGCAGCTTCTGCAGCAATCAGATACATTTCGGCAAAACGCATTACAATTACATTTTTGGTACCCGCATCGGAGCCCGGAGTTCTGTCGGGATCCCTGAACTTGTTTAACGAGGGATAATACGGATTGTTATTAGCATCGGAAGATATGGTTCCGTCAGGATTGTAGGTGTCGTTGATATCTTTCACTCCGTAACGGCGGCTGGCCTTATCGGCAATCACCTTTTTAGTGTATAGCAGGGCAGTATCACCCGGTTGCAGACTCACCGATCCGGCCGCAAATGATTTCCTGAACCTCGAAATATCGGTTGTGGACCATCTGTAAACAGGAGCCGTCAAAGGGATCTTAGCTACCTCCCTGAAAGAGCCGTAATACCTTGAGTCGATGTCTTCATTGTATACATTAAGCAGGTATTTGGTTGGCATCATGCGACTTGCACCATCACGACCATATTCAGGAATTTCGAGCGAAGGCATACCACAAAGTCCGGTGTATTTCGCAAGATACCAGCGGAACAAACGGTTGGGATTGTTCGACTGAGGATTCAAAGCTGTATTGGTTGAGTGCGTTATCGACCACAAAGCTTCGGCATTATTTTTATTATTGGCTGGCAGGAAAACATCTTCATACTTATCGTACAATTTGCAATTGTATGTAGCCCTGTTGTTGATGATATCTCTTGCTGCATCCAGCGCTTTCTGGTAATACTTATCAGCCTCGATTTTGTTGTTTTCGAAATACTCGAGATAAGAGGCTCTGGTCAGTGCTGTTCTTGCAAGCATTCCCAAAGCTGCTTTTTTGTCGGCACGGCCATATTCGGTCTGAGTTACAGGCAGTATTTGTGTTGCTCTTTCGAGATCACTGATAATCAGGTCGTAGAAATCTTTCAGCGGACTGCGCTGTGCAGTCAGAGGAACACCCGATGTTTCTGTTGTTCTGAGCGTCACATTACCAAAGGCTTCGGCAATCATCCAGTAAGCATAAGCACGGATAAACCGCAACTCGCCTTCTTTGGCCAACTTGTTGCTTTCGCTGGCAAAAGCCACACCCGGAATTCTGTTGATGCCTGCATTGGCATAATTCACAATTTCATACAAACGTTGCCAGGTGTTCCTGATCTGGCCTGTAGTTGCTCCCAGCTTTTCTGTATAAGTAAGGAGCTGATCGGCATAGGTGCCTTTGGCCCCCATATACCACAGGTCGGTACCGCCTTCCCACAAAAACATCACGTCTTCACGACCATAAAACTGAGCCCTGAAGTTGTAATAGGCAGCGTTTACTAGCGTATTCATCCCTGTCTCTGTATTGTAAACCACGGTAGCTGTCGATCCCGAAGGATTATACTCTTCGAGGCTGCACGCATTCATTAACATCGCTCCAAATGCAATTATGCATATATTTTTTAAGCTTTTTGTTCTCATAATAATACTCATTTAAAGTTTAAAAGTTCAGATTCAAGCCCACAACCACCTGTTTGGTCAATGGCATTTTTTCGTCGCCACCCCTTTCAGGATCATAATTCTGAATCAAATGACTTTTGGCAAAAGTAAACGGATTCGAAGCTGTAGCATAAATCCTCAGCTTGTGAATTCCAAGGTTCTTGCATAATTCCGAGGGGATGGTATATCCCAGACTAACCGTTTTCACTTTGAAATAGGAACCATCGACATAATTCAGCGACATGTACCCGAAATAGTCAAAAAGTTTTCCGTCTTTCTTCGGACGCGGGAAATCATTCGACGGATTTTCGGGAGTCCAATAGTTAAGATAAGCAGGTCCGTTGGCCACACCCGAAGGATCGTAACGTCCGAGGAACTGAGCATCAATCATCTGCCCCCAGCGCATCAGCACATAGGCATTGAAGTCGAAACCTTTGTACGAGATGGTATTATTAAAACCGGCAGTCCATTTCGGCGAACGACTTCCCAAATAGGTTCTGTCGGCGGCAGTGATATTCTTATCATCGTTTATATCAAGCACTTTCAGCGATCCTGGTTTAAAAGCATTGGCTGTTCCGTTAAGTGAATACAGTGCCATCTCTTCTTCTTCGCCCAACTGCCAGATACCATCGAGTTTATAGGAATAGAATGAATTGATGGGTCTTCCGATCAGTAAAGATGCGATTTCGGGGTTTTGACCCTGAATGATGTCGTCGCCGGTAATCAGGGAGACAATCTTTTCCTGATTGGCTGCAAAAGTAAAAGTGCTGTTCCACTTGAAATTGCGGGTATCAACATTCACAGTATTCAATGCAACTTCAATCCCTCGATTGTTGGTTCTACCGATATTCTGATAGGTTGAGAATTGCGATGAACTTGCGCCTCCGGCACCTGTGGATGGAGGTAAACTCCTGGCCATCAATATGTCTTTGGTGTCGATATCATATAAGTCGATTGTCAGATCAATCCTGTTTTTCAGTAGTCCCAGATCAATCCCGATATTGGTCGAGGTCGACTTTTCCCATCCAAGTTCAGGGTTCCCAACAAGATAGCCAAACTGATAAACAGTAGCCGGTATGTCGTTAAATCCAAATCTGGTATTGGCCGATACACTACCACCCTGAGTTGCATAGGCAGGCGCACCTGCATTACCTGTGGTACCATAACTGGCTCTGAGCTTTAGGTTCGTCAGCCAATCGGAAGTATTTTCCATGAATGCTTCGTCGCTCAACCTCCATGCTCCCGAAACTGAAGGGAAGAAGTCCCACTGATGGCCCGGAGCTAAAGTAGAAGAACCATCCCAGCGAGCTGTTGCAGTAACGAAATAACGACCTGCATAGTTGTACGACAAACGACCTGCAAAACCAAAGGTTTGTTGTTGCACATACACTGATGAAATTGAACGACTGGCAGGATCTGTTGAACCAAGTCCGTAAAACAAGTTGGTATCAATCAGCTGATTATAGCCAGAAGCATAGTACATTTCATCCATCGACTTCAACCAGCTCGAAATAGCTGTGGCTTCCAGTGCATGATCGCCAAATTGATTGTTGTAGGTAAGAATATTGTCCCAGGAATAATTTCGGTTGAAGACATTCGAAACTTCCGACTGATTGGTAAAACTGCCACCA
>CAYGJI010000055.1:0-20209 GCA_964350125.1 uncultured Paludibacter sp.
TTGATAATATTTACAGATAAATTGAAAAAAAGTTTTTCACATGCAGAATAAATTTTAATTTTGTGCTTCCATTCCAAAACTGAATTAAAGAAAAAAATACCCAATTGCGATGAATACAAAACTGCAGGAACTGACCGACAAAATTTACAATGAAGGTGTTGAGAAAGCCGGAAATGAGGCTCGGTTGATTATTGAAAGTGCTGAAAAACAGGCTTCTGAGATAATTTCTAAGGCCAAATTCGAAGCAGTACAACTGGTAGCCAAAGCTGAGGCCCGATCGTCGGAATTGTCGACAAATACCCGGTCGGAGCTGAAACTGTTTGCGCAACAATCGGTGAATGCACTCAAAACAGAAATTACCAACCTTATTGCCGGAAAAATCGTTTCCGAATCGGTAAAAGCTGCCACAGCCGACAAAGTCTTCATGCAACAGGCTATTTTGTCGCTGGTAGAACAGTGGGCGAAGAATCAGCAGGTGTTGATACAAACGGCTGATGCCGAATCGCTTATCCGCTATTTCGAAGCCAATGCCAAAGCATTGCTCAACCAGGGTGTAACCATCGAACAGGCCAACGGGGTGAAGGCCGGATTTAATATCATTGCTGTAAAGGAGGGTTATAAAATCACCCTGGGTGATGAAGAATTTATCGCCTATTTCAAAGAGTTTCTTCGTCCGGCTTTGATAGAAATGCTTTTCTGAGAGCAATTCTGAACGATTAAACAAATCAAAGCATTGTAGCATGAATTATTATTGCCTGGTTGCGGGATTACCCGATATACACGCTGAAGACAACAAAGGATTGCCTTCACCACTTGCTTTCAGAGAAGCACTGGAGCAGGAACTGACCCCCCGTGATTTGGCAATGTTACGGCTGCTGTATGCCCGGCACGACAATGCTAATTTGCTTTCAATCCTCCGTTCACGCGATGCTGTACTTAATCCGCTTGGAAACCTTCATGCGACCGACTGGGAGCAACTGCTTGCCCTGATGCAGGAAACCGACACGCCCAACGATTCACGACTTCTACCTTATATCAATACATTTTATCAGGAGATTCTGAACGACGAAATTGATGAGAAGGTGTCGAAAGTGGATTATCTTGCCGGATTATATTATGATTATGCCCTTCAAACCAACAATGAATTCCTGCGCGGATGGTTCACTTTCAATCTCGACCTCACCAATGTGCTTCTGGCCCTTACCTGCCGTAAATTTCATCTCGATACCAAACATTATGTGATTGGCAACAACGGCGTGGCTAAGATGTTGCGGGTGAGTAATGCCCGGGATTTCGGGCTGACAGGCATGTTCGATCATCTGGAGGCAGTAGTGAGAATTTCGGAGGAAAGTGATCTGGCGGAAAGAGAAAAAAAAATTGATGCGCTCAAATGGGCATGGCTCGACGAAAATACTTTCTTTCATTATTTCAGCGCTGAAAGGGTGCTGGCTTACGCACTGAAGCTCGAAATGCTTGACCGTTGGCGCTTGCTTTCAGTCGAAAAGGGTACCGAAGTGTTTCGTAAACTGCTCAACGACCTGAAAAAGGAAGTGAAAATCATGGATATATAAAAAATTAAAACCGACTGATACAAACATATTAATTATATGTCAACAAAAGGAAAAGTAAAAGGAATTATTTCCAACCTGGTTACTGTAGAAGTGGATGGCCCGGTATCACAGAATGAAATCGCTTATATCACACTGGGAACCAGCAAGCTGATGGCGGAAGTGTTGAAGGTAAACGGAAAGAATGCTTTTGTGCAGGTGTTCGAGAGCACCCGCGGACTTATGGTGGGCAACGATGTGGAATTCAAGGGCCACTTGCTTGAGGTAACACTCGGGCCGGGGCTATTGTCACGCAATTACGACGGTTTGCAAAACGACCTCGACAAACTCACCGGGGTGTTTCTGCAGCGCGGTGAATACAATTATCCGCTCGACACCGAAAAACTGTGGTTGTTCGAACCGCTGGCTCAACCCGGCGATAAGGTAGAAGCCGGCTCGTGGCTCGGAGAGGTAGATGAGAATTTTCAACCACATAAAATCATGGTTCCTTTTGTGATGACAGGTTTTTTTACTGTTAAAAGTGTGGTGGCTGCAGGGGAATATAAAATCAGTGATAATATAGCCGTGATCACCGATGCTGATGGTAACGACCACAATATCAGCATGGTGCAGAAATGGCCGGTGAAAAGAGCCATCACTGTACATGCCGAAAAGCCACGCCCGTTCAAACTGCTCGAAACAGGAGTGCGTACCATCGACACAGCCAACCCTATTGTAGAGGGTGGAACAGGTTTCATCCCGGGTCCCTTTGGTACCGGAAAAACAGTACTCCAACATGCCATTTCCAAACAAGCAGAAGCCGACATTGTAATTATTGCTGCCTGCGGAGAGCGTGCCAATGAGGTGGTTGAGATTTTCGTGGAATTCCCCGAACTTGAGGACCCCCACACAGGTCGCAAACTGATGGAACGTACCATCATCATTGCCAATACATCCAATATGCCGGTGGCTTCGCGTGAAGCATCGGTGTATACAGCCATGACCATCTCCGAGTACTACCGTGCAATGGGATTGCGCGTACTGTTGATGGCCGACTCTACTTCGCGCTGGGCACAGGCACTACGCGAAATGAGTAACCGCATGGAAGAGCTTCCCGGACAGGATGCTTTCCCGATGGATCTTTCGGCAATTATTGCCAATTTCTACAGCCGCGCAGGTTATGTATATCTCAAAAACGGTCAGACCGGCTCCATTACTTTCATCGGAACGGTGTCGCCTGCAGGTGGAAACCTCAAGGAACCCGTTACCGAAAGCACCAAAAAGGCTGCCCGCTGTTTCTTTGCGCTCGAACAGACCCGTGCCGACCGCAAACGCTACCCTGCTGTAAATCCCATCGACAGTTATTCGAAATACATCGAATATCCTGAATTTGAAGCGTATATCTCAAAACGCATTTCGCCCGACTGGACCAGCAAAGTGAACGATATGAAAACCCTGTTGCAGCGAGGTAAGGAAGTGCAGGAGCAAATCAATATTCTTGGCGACGACGGTGTGCCTGTGGATTATCACATCACTTTCTGGAAATCGGAAGTGATCGACTTTGTAATTCTGCAACAGGATGCCTTCGACAAAATCGATTCGGTTTGCCCCATCGACCGCCAGGAATACCTGCTCAATATGGTGATGGACATCTGCAGAGCCGATTATACATTCCATGGCTTTACCGAAGTGATGGATTATTTTAAACGCATCATCAATATTGGCAAACAGATGAACTACTCTCCGTTTAAATCGGAACAATTCGAAAAATACAGGGCCGAACTCGATACCGTGCTTGCCGAGCGCAGGAAATAACAAAACAATACAAACGCTACACATTACATATCAATGGCAACAAAAGCATTTCAGAAAATTTACACCAAAATCACCCAGATTACCAAAGCTACTTGTTCGTTGCATGCAACAGGTGTGGGAAACGAAGAGCTGGCAACCGTGAACGGCAAACTGGCTCAGGTGGTGAAAATCCTCGGTGATGAAGTAACGCTGCAAATTTTTGGTGGCACCGAAGGGATTCCCACCAATGCCGAAGTGATATTCCTGGGCAAAGCACCCTCGATTAAGGTGAGTGAACAGCTGGCAGGTCGCTTTTTCAACGCTTTCGGTAACCCCATCGATGGCGGACCCGCCATTGAAGGAGAAGAACGTGAAATCGGCGGACCATCCGTAAATCCTGTACGCCGAAAACAACCTTCGGAACTGATTGCCACAGGCATTGCCGGAATCGACCTCAACAATACACTGGTGTCGGGTCAGAAAATTCCGTTTTTTGCCGACCCCGACCAACCTTTCAATCAGGTGATGGCCATGGTAGCGCTGCGTGCGAAAACCGATAAAATTATCCTCGGCGGGATGGGGCTTACCAACGACGATTACCTCTATTTTAAAAATGTGTTCAGCAATGCAGGGGTACTCGACCGCATTGTGAGTTTTGTGAATACAACCGAAAATCCGCCGGTAGAACGCTTGCTCATTCCGGATATGGCGCTTACTGCTGCCGAATACTTTGCAGTGGATAAGAATGAAAAAGTACTGGTACTTCTTACCGATATGACTTCCTATGCCGATGCCCTCTCGATTGTGTCGAACCGCATGGACCAGATTCCGTCGAAAGACTCAATGCCCGGGTCGCTTTATTCCGATTTGGCGAAAATTTATGAAAAGGCTGTGCAATTCCCTGAAGGTGGTTCGATTACGATTATTGCAGTTACTACTTTGTCGGGTGGTGATATTACGCATGCAATCCCCGACAATACCGGTTATATCACCGAAGGACAGCTATTCCTGCGCCGCGATACCGATGTGGGAAAAGTAATTGTTGATCCGTTCCGCTCTCTGTCCCGACT
This sequence comes from uncultured Paludibacter sp., assembly GCA_964350125.1. Taxonomy (GTDB): domain Bacteria; phylum Bacteroidota; class Bacteroidia; order Bacteroidales; family Paludibacteraceae; genus Paludibacter. The sequence continues at coordinate 4,412 of CAYGJI010000055.1, forward strand.
CAAACAGCTGGTGATTGGTAAGAAGACACGCGAAGACCATCCGCAGGTGATGAATGCCGCCGTGCGTCTGTTTGCCGATGCCGCTAATGCCAAAACAAAGCTCGAAAACGGTTTCGACCTGACCGAGTACGATGAGCGTACACTGGCTTTTGCCAAAGACTATTCGAATAAATTGCTGGCCATCGATGTAAATATCAACACCAGCGAGATGCTTGAGACTGCCTGGGAACTATTGTCAGAGCATTTCAAACCGGCAGAAGTAAGTATCAAACAGGAACTTGTTGAAAAATACTGGAAAGCCTGAGGCACCAACCGGATAAAAACAAACCATGGCGATACAATTTCAATATAACAAAACATCGCTTCAGTTCCTCGAAAAGAATCTGAAGATGCGTGTTCGTGCCCTGCCCACCATCAAAAACAAGGAAAGTGCCCTGCGGATGGAGGTGAAGAGAGCAAAGGATGATATCCGGTTGCTCGAACAGGAGCTGGAACGCCGCATTGCAGGATACGACCGGATGCTGGCTTTGTGGGGTGAGTTCGACACCACCCTGTTGTCGGTCGGGGATGTGAAAATGAGTGTCCGCAAAATCGCCGGCGTTCGTATTCCTGTACTCGATGAGGTCTTGTATCAGACCCGACCCTACAGCTTGTTTAACTCGCCACACTGGTATGCCGATGGCTTGTCGCAATTGAAAGAACTGGCACAGTCGGGCATCGAACTCGAATTCATGCAGCAAAAACTGCGATTGCTCGAATATGCCCGCAAAAAGACCACACAAAAGGTAAATTTATTCGAAAAAGTACAGATTCCGGGATATGAAGAAGCCATCATCAAAATCAAGCGATTTATGGAAGATGAAGAGAATCTCTCGAAATCATCCCAGAAAATCGTAAAATCGCGTCAGCAAAAACTCAGGGAGGCGGAATTATGATAGTGAAAATGAAAAGATATTCCTTCCTGGTATTTCACAGGCAATATGACGATTTTCTGATAAAGCTCAGAGAAACAGGCGTGTTACATGTACTCGAAAAACAGGAAGGCATCGAAGAGAATGATTTGCTGCGGGAGAAGATGCAACTTGCTTCACGTGTGAAGTCGGCACTGGCAACCCTCGAAAAAACAGGTGCTACTCCCACTGAGAGAAGCGATTATTCGATCGAAGAGGCCTTTGCAGTACTTGAACGCATCGGGGATATCCACGAAGCAAAGGAATTGCTGCAGCAGAAAAAACTTTTGACTGAGCGTGAGGCTGAACGCATGGCCGTTTGGGGCGACTACAATCACATAGCGATAGAGGCACTACGCAAGCAGGGTATCTGCATGCACTTTTTCAGCACGCAGCTTAGTCGGTTCAAACCCGAATGGAGCGATCAGTATGAATTGTTTGTGCAGACTGATGAAGGAGGTACCCGATATTTTATCGTGATTTTGCGCGAAGGAAAGACACATGACATCGATGCTGAACCAGTGGTGCTGAATGCGATGAACGCATCCCAACTGAGGAATGAGTCTGAATCACTCGGAAAACAACTACAGTTACTCGACGAAGAGTTACACCAACTGGCTGAAGCCGGGGCAGCTGTATTACGACAGCTTATGGCCGAAATTGAAGGCAATATCGACCTGATGCGTGTGCAGTTGAGTACCCATTCAGAAGTGTCGGATAAGGTGATGTTGCTGCAGGGATATTGTCCGGAGCCTGCCGAAAAAAAACTCGAAATCATGCTCGAAGCTTCGGGTGTATATTACGAAGTGGCCAATCCCGACATGGAAGAACTCATTCCCATCAAGCTGAAAAACAACAGGTTTTCGAAACTGTTCGAGCCCATTACCGAACTCTTTTCGCTGCCCAATTACAGCGAGCTCGACCCTACACCATTCTTAGCCCCCTTCTTCATGCTGTTTTTCGGACTATGTCTGGGCGATGGCGGTTACGGTTTGCTCATATGGCTGGCAGCCACCCTGTTGAAGCCCAAAGTGCAGGCCAATATGAAATCTTTGCTTACCCTCGGGCAATATTTGGGCTTAGCTACACTGGTCGTTGGAATACTGACCGGCTCGGTGTTTGGCATTGCCCTCGACAAGATGGAGTGGCAATGGCTATCGGGTGTGAAGCAGTATTTTATCACCGAAGGAAATTATGCAGATAAATTGGGTGGATATAATCCGATGATGTTGTTTGCAGTGATAATCGGGGTGATTCAAATACTCTTTGGCATGATGGTGAAAGTGATAAAAGTGCATAAACAGCATGGTTTCAGTCATGCCGCGGGACACCTCGCCTGGCTTGTATTTATTGTGGGAATGATTGTGTATGCCGCATTAAACGCATTCGAAGTGCTTCTGCCGGTGGCAGGCTTGTATCTGCTGTATCTCATCATTGGTTTCAGTGTGGCTATCATCCTGTTTTACAATACACCGGGAAAAAGTATCTTTCTCAATGTTGGTTCGGCCCTGTGGAATACCTACAATATGGCCACCGGCTTGCTGGGCGATACCCTGTCGTATATCCGCCTTTTTGCGTTGGGACTTACAGGAAGCATCCTCGGCGGCGTGTTCAATACGCTGGCATTTGACCTTACTGCCGATGTCAATCCGCTGGTACGTTGGTTGGTAGTGTTACTTATCCTGCTGGTTGGTCATTCCATCAATTTTGCCCTGTGTCTGATTGGTGCATTTGTGCATCCTATCAGGCTCACCTTCGTAGAGTTTTACAAAAATGCTGGCTTCGAAGGCGGCGGAAAAGCATATAAACCCTTTGAGGTAAAAAAATAGAAAATCAAATAAAACAGAAAGAATTAATCAATTTAACATTATGGAACCAATTGTATTAGCTTATTTGGGAATTGCATTGATGATCGGTTTGTCGGGTACCGGTAGTGCATACGGTGTAACCATTGCCGGTAATGCCGCTGTAGGTGCTTTGAAAAAAAATCCCGGAGCCACAGGATCGTATATCGGTTTGGCTGCTTTGCCATCATCGCAGGGTTTGTACGGCTTTGTGGGGTATTTCATGCTGAGTACCCATCTTGTGCCCGAAATTACCTGGTTTGCAGCTGCAGCCGTGTTTGGAGCTGCTTTCGGACTCGGTCTCGTGGCATTGTTCTCGGCCATTCGTCAGGCACAGGTTTGTGCTAATGGTATCGCTGCCATCGGATCAGGTTACAATGTATTCGGCACCACCATGATCCTCGCAGTGTTCCCAGAATTATATGCCATCTTAGGTCTTCTGGTGCTTATTCTCATTGGTGGAGCCATCTGAAAACCCGACACACAACCACCGCTTCAGGTATTAAAGCCCGAACGTTCTGAACGTTTGGGCTTTTTAACTTTGCAAATCCCGTTAAATAAGTTACTTTTGCAGGGTTTTGCAATAGTTGGTCAGTTTTGCCGGCAATATGAAGAAAAGCAACAAATGGTCGCATTATTTACAGAAGATCAGGTTTAAGTACAAAATTACTATCCTGAACGAGAACACACTTGAAGAGTCGTGGCATGTACGCCTGTCGCGCTTCAGTGTGTTTTTGTACGCTTCGCTTTTTCTGATGATAACCTTCAGTATCCTCACAGCACTCATTGTGCTTACTCCAATGAAATTTTATCTGCCGGGTTACAATAGTTCGGGCGACCGTTCAGCCATCATCGGCGAAGCAATGCTCGTGGATTCATTGTTAAAGCAGATGGACCTGCAGGAGAAGTACTTAGAAGTACTCAAAAGCATCATTAACGGCGAGATAAAGAAAGATTCGCTCCCATCACTCGATTCAATATCGCTGAAGGAGCGGGCCGAACTGCTGGTAGAAAAATCGAAAGCCGAAAAGGAATTCGTTGAGAAATATGAGCGTGATGAGAAATATAACCTATCGTCGCTCATCAATCCTGAAAACGAGAATGTTTTTGTGTTTTTCAAGCCGGTAACCGGTGTTATCTCTTCCTCATTTAATCCTACTGAGCGCCAAAACGGTATTTCGATTCTTACTACCAGCAACGAATCGGTGGTAAGTGTGCTGGCCGGAACAGTGATTTATGCCGCATTTACCTTCGATTTTGGTTGGGTGATACAGGTGCAGCACGTCGATAATTATATATCAGTGTATAAAAATAATACACAGCTGATAAAAAAACCCGGCGATAGAGTATGGGCAGGTGAAGTGATAGGCTACACCGGTGAGCCAGCCGAAAAGAAGAGCAATAAGCATTTTTATTTTGAACTCTGGAAACTCGGAAAACCCATTAATCCCGAAGAAGTGATCATTTTTTAAACCGATAAGAGCATGGCAGTTACGAAGAAACAAATAGCGATACTTGGCTCCACGGGCTCCATTGGCACCCAGGCCATGGAGGTGATCAAAGCACATCCCGATTTGTTTGAAGCTTATGTGCTCACTGCTGGCAACAATGTGGATTTGCTCATTGCACAGGCGCGGCATTTTATACCAGCCATGGTGGTTATTGCTAACGAACAGCATTATGGCAAATTATGCGATGCGCTTTCGGATTTGCCGGTACAGGTATATGCCGGTGAGGATGCCATCGCTCAGGTTGCAGCCCTCGATGCAGTGGATATCGTACTTACTGCCATGGTGGGATATTCGGGTCTCAAACCTACCATCAGCGCAGTGAAAGCCGGCAAAGTGATTGCCTTGGCCAACAAGGAAACCCTCGTGGTAGCAGGCGAGCTGATCAATGAACTGTGCCACCGCCACAGGGCTACCATCATACCTGTCGATTCGGAACATTCAGCAATCTTCCAGTGCCTCACAGGTGAAGGCAATAATCAGATAGAAAAGATTATCCTTACTGCTTCGGGCGGTCCGTTCAGAACATACAACTGGAGCGATCTGGAGCATGTAACACCCTCGCAGGCGCTCAAACATCCTAATTGGGACATGGGGTCCAAAATCACCATCGATTCGGCCAGTATGATGAATAAGGGTTTCGAAGTGATAGAGGCTCGCTGGCTGTTCGGTCTCAACCCCGAACAGATAGATGTGGTGGTGCATCCGCAGTCAATCATTCATTCGATGGTGCAGTTTTGTGATGGATCCATCAAGGCACAGATGGGCCTGCCCGATATGAAACTGCCTATCCAGTATGCTTTTACCTATCCTGATCGTGTGGCGACCGATTTTCCGAGACTTAATTTCAGTTTGTATCCTGTGTTTACTTTCGAAGCACCCGATACCGAACGGTTCCGCAACCTGGCTTTTGCTTATGAGGCCATGAACCGTGGTGGTAATATGCCCTGCATCCTGAATGCTGCGAATGAAGTGGTGGTTGCTGCTTTTCTGAAAGGGAAAACCGGTTTTCTGAAAATGAGTGATATTATCGAAGAAGTGATGGGACACACCGCTTTTATAAGCCACCCTACCTACGACGATTATGTGCATACCGACCGTGAGGCCAGAGCTATTGCCCTGCAGCTTACCGGCGATATTTAATTTTTTTCTTAATTAACAACAATTTCTAAATGGAAACTTTTTTAATCAGAGCATTACAATTAATACTTAGTTTATCTATTCTCGTGTTTCTGCATGAGTTAGGACATTTCTTCTTTGCACGGCTGTTTAAAGTCAGGGTCGAGAAGTTTTACATGTTTTTCAACCCCACTTTTTCGTTGTTCAGAGCCAAGAAAATCAATGGCAAATGGCAGCTGCGCTTTTTGGCGCGCAATGTGCCCGCCAATGAACGCCAACGAAAGAATGCAGATGGCGATTTGATGGTTGATAGCAAGGGCAGGCCAGTGATGGAGCCCATACCGCTGAATGAACTTCCCGCCGACGACTGGCGTGCGCATCCCGAAACCACTGAATGGGGCATTGGCTGGCTTCCCCTGGGTGGATATTGTAAAATTGCAGGGATGATTGATGAATCGATGGACAAAACACAAATGGCCCTGCCGCCCCAACAATGGGAATACCGTTCGAGACCGGTTTGGCAGCGGTTGCCGATTATTGTGGGTGGTGTACTGGTGAATTTCATCCTGGCAATGGTAATTTATGCGGCTGTACTTTTCACCTGGGGACAGGAATACCTGCCTTTTGAAAATGCCCGTTACGGTTTTCAGTTTTCCGAAACTTTTCTAAACAATGGTTTCCGCCATGGCGATAAAATCATCAGTATTGATGGCGAAGCAGTCGAACAACGTGCCGATTTTGTGGAAAAACTGCTGATCGACCATCAAAGGAATGTGCTGATTGAAAGAGATTCGAAGATTTACAACATACGTGTGCCCGAAAAATTCTGGGAAAAAATGCTGAAATCAGGCGATAGCGATTTCATTACACCCCGTTATCCTTTTGTGATTGATGAAGTAGTAGCCGGATCGCCGGCTGAAAAAGCTGCCCTGATGGCCGGCGACAGCGTGGTGTCGGTGAATGGAAAACCAATGACAGTATTTCAGGATATTGCAGAAGAACTGAATGCTTCTGCTGCCATGGAAATTGCAGTAGGAGTAGTGCGAAACGGAGCAGAACAAACACTATTGCTCAAACTCAATGAAGATGGCAAAATGGGTGTGAACCTGAAGTCGCCCTTACAGTATTTTGAGACCAACCGCACCGAGTACGGCTTTTTCGAAGCCATTCCGGCCGGTATCAGTCTGGGTTGGGAAACCTTAGTGAAATACGTGAAACAGTTTAAAATAGTCTTTACCAAAGAAGGTTCGAAACAGGTTGGTGGTTTCGGAAGCATCGGAAAAATGTTTCCCAAAGTGTGGGATTGGCAAATTTTCTGGTCGATGACCGCATTGCTTTCTGTTATTCTGGCTTTTATGAATTTTCTGCCAATACCGGCACTCGATGGAGGCCATGTGATGTTTTTATTCTATGAAATGATTACAGGGAAAAAACCCGGCGATAAATTTATGGAATATGCACAAACAGCCGGAATGATATTCCTGTTGGCACTGCTCGTTTTTGCAAACGGAAACGACATTATAAGGGCATTTTTCAAATAATCACCAAAATTGCAAAATATTCTTATAATTTTCAGAAAATAAAACTAAATTACTATCTTTGTGCTGCATTTTGAATTATTAAATAAAAATCAATCAATAAATTAAGATCAACTTCCGTATGAAAAAACAATTATTTTTTGCACTGACAGTGTTGGTTGCGGTTGTTTTCAGCTCGTGTAAAAATATGACCGATCTGGATCCTAACACTTTTACAGCTACCCCCAACCCTCTTGAAGTTAAAGCAGGTAAGGTAGATGCTACCATTACAGGTTCGTTCCCGGTGAAGTATTTTCAAAGAAATGCTGTGGTAACTGTTACTCCTGTACTTAAAATGGCCAATGGAAACTCAGTAAAAGGTACACCTTCTGTTTTTCAGGGCGAAAGAGTAAAGGGTAATAACAATGTAATCTCCTTCAAAGCCGGAGGTTCTTACACCATGAAAGTGTCGTTCAACTATGTTCCCGAAATGGCCGTTTCCGAATTGTTTCTCGAATTCGACGTTGTTCGCAGAAAGAAAAGTTTCAGTCTGAAACCTGTCAAAGTAGCTGATGGTGTGATTGCCACTGCCGAAATGATTAAAAACGAACTCAAATCGTTGGGTAATGCTGTTTATTTGTCGGACAAATTTGAGCGTGACATCATGGAGATGACGGAAGCCGACATCATGTTCCTCATACAACAGTCGAATATCCGCAGCTCAGAGCTGAAATCAGAAGGCATTGCTGCTCTTACCAGTAAAATTGTTGATGCACGCGATGCACTGAACAAAAACATCGAAAGCCTGAATATCCTGGCATATGCTTCGCCCGATGGTGGTCTTGATCTGAATACCAAACTGGCTGAAGCCCGTCAGAAAGAAACAGAAAAATTCATCAACAGCGAATTGAAGAAACTGAAATTGCCATTGACCGTTGAGTCGAAATTTACTCCGGAAGACTGGGATGGTTTCCGCAAATTGATGGAAAAATCGAATATCCAGGATAAGGATCTGATTCTCCGTGTGCTTTCTATGTACACCGATCCGGAACAACGCGAACGCGAAATCAAAAACCTGGCGGTTGCCTACAAGCAAATTGCTGACGATGTGCTCCCACAACTCCGTCGCTCACAGCTGAAACTGGTTGTGAAAGTAACCGGTAAATCTGACGAAGAAATTGCCAAATTAGCGAAAGATGATGCTTCTCAGTTGAATCTCGAAGAACTGTTGTATGCAGGTAAGCTGGCTACCAGCCTGAACGATAAAGCGGCTGTATATCAGAAAGTTGTAAGCAATTATCCCCAATGTGCCCGCGGTCACAACAATTTAGGTGTGGTTCGTTTTGAACAGGGTAATGCCGATGCAGCCAAACATTTTGCTAAAGCTCTTGAACTAATGCCCAACAATGCCGACGTGAATTATAACAATGGTTTGGTTGCTATGCAGAAAAACGACCTTGCTCAGGCTTTGGTTTATTTCGGTAAAGCTGCCGGAACTGAAGGAAACCTCAAAAACGCAATGGGTTCATATTATACCATCCTTGGTGACTATGCACGCGCTAAAACTTCGTTTGGTGACACTAAAACCAACAACGCAGCACTGCTGCATATTTTGAACAAAGAGTACAATACCGCCAAATCAACATTGGCCGGCGTGGCTCAACCCGATGCTTTGACAGCCTATCTGTCGGCTATCGTTGCTGCACGTACCAACGACAAGGACGGCGTATTCAGCAATATGAAAACTGCTGTTACCAGGAACAAAGCACTTGCTGCCAAAGCTGTTAAAGATGTAGAATTTGCGAAATACTGGAACGAAGCCGCTTTCCAGAGTATCGTGAAGTAATTGCAGAAGAATGACTTTCAAATAATCAAAAAGTCCGGTATTCGTGCCGGACTTTTTATTTTTTTATGACAGTTTGTCGGGTTTTATGTATATGCAGGTTGGAGGAACAGTTTTTGACTTCTGAGGCGACTGTAGTGCGGTTAATTAATGATAAGAAATTTGACAGCCTCACGATAAACCAATATATTTGTGTACAATTTTAAAAAAGAACATGTGATAAATAAAAGCAAGACGTTAAACGACGAACAAATACTACTCAAAATTGTTGAAGGAATACAAGAGAAGAAAGGTAAGGAGATTGTGTTGGTGAATATGACAAAACTGAGGGAATCGCCCTGCAGTTACTTCGTTATTTGTGAAGGAGACTCGGTGGTGCATGTCAATGCTGTTGCCTCTTCGATAATCGACTATGTAAAAGAGAAAATTCAGATGAAACCATTTGCCACCGATGGCTTCGATAACTGCGAATGGATAGCGATGGACTACGGACATATCCTGGTACATGTTTTTCAACGTCATGCCCGTGAATTCTACGACCTGGAGCATCTTTGGGCAGATGCCACCATAAAGAAAATTGATAATTTAAACTGATCATCACCGATGGAACAAAAGAATAACGTCAACCCACCTGCCGGAAAACCCAATCAAAAAAAATTCAGGTTCAATATCAGCTGGATCTATGGCATCATCATTTTTGCTTTAATAGCCTCTTATCTTTTTGGCGATAAGGTGCCGATCAAAGAAATAGCATCTTATCCTGTTTTTAAGCAATATGTGGAGGAAGGACTGATCGAAAGTATCGAGGTTTATCCGCAGAAGAACCAGGTTGAAGCTGTGGTAAAAGACAGTGTGGGTGCCATGAAGAAAATTTTTGGTGCCAATTATGAAACTTATCAGAAAGACCGCAAAGTATCAGTCAAAATCCCGAGTGCTGATAAGTTTGAGGAATTTGTTTCGGAATTGAAGTTTCAACAAGTTTCGTATAAGGAAAGCAAGAATTACCTCGAAATGTTTCTTTATAGTGTTCTTCCCTTTCTGCTGCTCATTGCATTCTTCATTTTTATCTCGCGCCGGATGTCGTCGGGCATGGGTGGGGGCGGTGGTGCCGGAGGCATTTTCAATGTAGGTAAATCAAAAGCCCAGTTGTTTGATAAGAACTCGACCCATATCAAGGTAACTTTTAAAGATGTAGCCGGACTCGCAGGTGCCAAGCAGGAAATAGAAGAGATAGTCTCTTTTCTCAAAAATCCGGGAAAATATACCGAGCTGGGTGGAAAAATTCCGAAGGGAGCACTGTTGGTAGGCCCTCCGGGAACAGGAAAAACATTATTGGCTAAAGCAGTAGCCGGTGAGGCAGATGTGCCATTCTTTTCAATGTCGGGTTCCGATTTTGTGGAAATGTTTGTGGGTGTGGGTGCCTCCAGAGTGCGCGACCTGTTCCGTCAGGCCAAGGAAAAAGCACCCTGTATCATATTTATCGATGAAATTGATGCCGTGGGTCGTGCCCGCGGAAAAAACCCCAACATGGGCAGCAACGACGAGCGTGAAAATACCCTGAACCAGCTGCTTACCGAAATGGACGGTTTTGGATCGAACAGCGGGGTGATTATTCTTGCAGCCACCAACCGCGCTGATATTCTCGATAAAGCCTTGTTGCGGGCTGGCAGGTTCGATCGCCAGATACACGTGGATTTGCCGGATGTGAATGAAAGAAAACAAATTTTCAATGTGCACTTACGTCCGGTGAAGATCAACGAGACTGTAGATGTGAACTTCCTCGCCAAGCAAACGCCCGGTTTTTCGGGAGCCGATATCGCCAATGTTTGTAATGAAGCAGCCCTGATTGCCGCCCGCAAAGGCAAATCATTCGTCGAAAAACAGGATTTTCTCGATGCTGTCGATCGTATTGTTGGTGGACTGGAAAAGAAGACACGCATTACCACACAATCGGAGAAGAAGTCAATCGCCTTCCACGAGGCCGGACATGCCACCATCAGTTGGATGCTCGAACATGCAAGTCCACTGGTGAAAGTAACTATCGTACCACGAGGCGAAGCACTGGGTGCTGCATGGTACCTGCCCGAAGAACGGCAGCTCACTAATAAAGAGCATTTGCTCGATGAAATGTGTTCTACCCTCGGAGGCCGTGCTGCCGAAGAACTTTTTCTCAACCAGACTTCTACAGGAGCAATCAACGACCTCGAAAGGGTGACGAAACGTGCTTATGCCATGGTGGCTTATTTCGGGATGAGTGAACGATTGCCCAACCTGAGTTATTACGACTCCACTGGTAATTCGGATTATGGCTTTACCAAGCCATACAGCGAAAAGACTGCCGAACTGATTGATGGAGAGGCGAAAAATATCGTGGCCGAACAATACGCGAGGGCCAAACAAATTTTATCGGAAAATGCCGAAGGTCACACAAAACTATCGAATCTTCTGCTCGAAAGAGAGGTGATTTTTGCCGAAGACCTCGAGGAAGTATTTGGCAAGCGCCCCTGGGCTACCCGACACGATGAACTGATGCTGATGAATGGTTATGGTGATGAAGAATTGCAGGGAGAGGAAGTTAGTCAGCTCAACAGTGCTACAAAAGATTCAACTGATACTGAAAATTCAGATTTGCATGCAATTGCTGAAAATACAGATACAGAAGAAAATGCAGCGAAAGATGACCCAAAGGCTATTGATCCTGCTGTGCCTGAAGCCGGTAATAATCCTGCTAAATAATGACAAATCAGGGCTCCCGCAATGAAATACTGAACCGCATCAGGGAAACCGTGGCGCGCAGACCTGAACAGACGCATATAACCGATTATCAGTCGGATGAAATTTTTATGCCTGTGCAGGAAAGTTTAACTACTTTCATTGAGGAACTCGAAGCCATTGGTGGTAAGTGTTTCGTTGCACAATCAGAAGACGAATTGCTTCAAAAGCTGGCAGCGTTATTTCATACCCGCGCATTTGGTTCGCTGTACTGTAAAGACCAAAAGCTGACCACTCTAATCAGCAAAGTGAATATAAAGCTGAGCAACAGTATTGAAGATTTCGAAAACATGGAAGCTGGTGTCACCCGATGCGAATGTCTGGTGGCCCGCACAGGCAGTGTGGTTGTAAGTTCTGCAACGGGTTCGGGCAGGCAGATGCATGCTTTTCCGCCGGTTCATATTGTGATCGCCGACCAGGGGCAATTGGTGTCATATCCCGATGATGCCCTCCGGCTGATGCAGGAAAAATATGGCAACGACCTGCCTTCTACCATCAGTTTTATTACAGGCCCGAGTCGCACTGCCGATATCGAAAAAACTTTGGTAATGGGTGCTCATGGTCCGAAAGAATTTTTTATCTTTGTTCAGCAGAAACCCTAATGCACTGCTCTCCTTGCAATGAATAACTTTTTACAACGTACCCTAAGTGGGTTCTTTTTTGTGCTCATTATAGTAGGTTCTATCCTGCTGAGCTCCTGGACATTTGCCGGTGTGTTTACCCTCATTGCTGCATGGGCTGTGGCCGAGTTTCATAAACTTACCAATCAGCAGGCCGGTGTCAATGTGTTAACCTTTTCGGGTATCATCGGTGCCGCCATTTTATTCATCACTTCCTTTCTTTATTCTTCCGGAATAATTCAGTATCCGGCCTATTCGGTTTATGGTATTTTTATAGTACTGGTACTTGTGGCCGAATTGTTTCGCAAACAGGAAAATCCGATACACAACTGGGCATATTTCCTTGCAGGACAAATCATGGTGGCGCTGCCATTTTCGTTACTCAATTACATCTTTTTCATCAACCCCGACTCAGCAGAGGGAAGTCCCCTGATTCTGATAGCTGTTTTTGTCACAGTCTGGGTAAACGATACCGGTGCCTATTTGTTTGGGATGACCCTGGGAAAACACCGCATGTTCGAACGTATCTCTCCCAAAAAAACGTGGGAAGGCTTTGCGGGCGGTGCACTTACCGCTTTGGCTTCGGGCTATGTATTTTCGCTGATCATCCCGGAGATAAGTTTGCTTAATTGGCTGATTTTCTCTGAAATAATAGTGATTTTCGGTACTTTGGGCGATCTGCTGGAATCGCAAATGAAACGCACCGTGCATGTAAAAGATTCGGGCGATGTAATTCCGGGACATGGTGGTCTGCTCGATCGTTTCGACAGTATGTTGCTGGTCGCACCAGCCATTTTTATCTATTTGAGTTTCATTTTCTAATGACATAATTTTTTGCACCATGCCATTCGACCATATTCGCTCTTACAACAGGGAGGAAGTGCCCGACGCACTCACACGTTTAACTCAGGAAAAGCAGTTTATGCACGTACTGAGCACCATTTATCCGCTGATGCCCAAAGAGGTGCTGAAACAACGCATGCTGAGCTTCGACAATACCAACGATTTTCAGCGTATCATGGTTTATCCTTTTTTGCAGTATATCGAAGCCCACCTGACCAAAGGTATTGTGCTTGAAGGGGTGGATACCATCGACAAGCAAAAAGCTTACTTATATGTCTCCAACCACCGCGATATTATCCTCGATTCGGCACTATTCTGCGGAAAACTCATCGAAAATGGCATCGAGACCGTTGAAATTGCCATTGGCGACAATCTGCTTATTTTTCCATGGATAGAGGACTTGGTACGCATGAATAAAAGTTTTATTGTGCGTCGTAGTCCCGGAACCAAACAAATGCTCACAGCCTCTTCTGAGCTGAGTCATTACATCAAAAACACACTCAACGAAAAGAATCAGTCGGTATGGATTGCGCAGCGCGAGGGCAGGGCGAAGGATTCGGATGATAAAACCCAGGAAAGTTTGCTGAAAATGTTTAATATGAGCGGTTCCGGATCTTTTGCGCAGAATATTGCTGATTTGCGTGTTTGTCCGCTCAGCATTTCGTACGAATACGATCCCTGCGACTACCTCAAGGCCAAAGAATTTCAACAGAAGAGAGACAATCCGGAGTATAAAAAATCGCCCATGGACGATTTGCTCAATATGCATACCGGCGTTATGGGTTTCAAAGGCCGTGTGGTTTACCGCCTTATGGGCGAAATTGGTGCTGAAGTGTTAACGCTCGGTGAGATATATAGCAGGAAAAACGACCTGACATCGGCCATTGCACAAACCATCGACCGTAAAATATATCAGGGATACGAGATTTATGCCATTAATAAGATTGCATACGACCTGCTTTTCGAAACCGAACGTTTCGCCGAAAGTTACACGCTGATGGAAAAGCTTGATTTCGAAAAGTACCTTGCCGGGCAAATCGACAAAATCGACCTGCCCGATAAGGATTATGATTATCTGATGGAAAAATTACTGCAAATGTATGCCAATCCGCTGCTGAATCATTTGAAATCGCAGGAAAACTGATTGCAAAGCACGGAATTGCTTCATTAACTTATCGTTGCGTAAGCCAATCAGTAACCCAAAATTTTCATCATCGACTTATAACTTTGCTCTTTGGCGAAAAGTTTCGTGAAGTATTCGCCATCTTCATCTTTATCGATGATTACCAACTTGGGAGCGGGGATCAGGCAATGCTGTATGCCCCCGAAACCACTTAGCGATTCCTGATAAGCTCCGGTGTGGAAAAATCCGATATACTGTTCGCGGCCTTCCATCATTTTCGGAAGGAAAATGGCATTTGAATGCACTTCGGCATTGTAAAAATCCTCGCTGTCGCAGGTTAAACCACCGAGATTCACCCTTTCGTATTCCGATTCCCAGTTGTTGATGGCCAGAAATACAAAACGCTGGTTAATCGCCCAGGTATCGGGCAGGGTGGTCATAAACGACGAATCGATCATATTCCACAACTCGCGGTCGTTCTGTTTCTTTTGGTTTACAATGGAATAAAGCATCGCACCGCTTTCGCCTACTGTATAAGAGCCAAACTCAGTGAAAATATTCGGCTCAGGTACGTTGTGTTGGGTGCAAATGGTTTTGATTTGCGCCACTATCTCTTCGGCGATGTATTCGTAATCGTAAGTCATATCGAGATGTGTCTGAATGGGGAAGCCTCCGCCGATGTTCAGACTGTCGAGCTCGGGAGCCAGCTTCTTCAGTTCACAGTAAAGATTCACTGCTTTGTTGAGCTCGTTCCAGTAGTAAGCTGTATCTTTCACCCCTGTATTGATAAAGAAGTGAAGCATCTTTAGCCCAACCTGTGGATTGGTGGCAATGTGATTGTTGTAATAGGGAATGATATCTTTATATCTGATACCCAATCGTGAAGTGTAGAAGTCGAACTTAGGTTCTTCTTCTGCAGCAATGCGGATACCCACGTTAAACTTGATATCAAAATCCTTTAGAAGTAAATCGAGTTCGAACTTATTGTCCAGAATAGGTAGTACGTTATTGAATCCTATACGAATTAGATTCTGAATATTTTCGACATATTGTGGACGTTTAAATCCGTTACATACGATATATGTATTCGGTTTAATCAAACCCTGTTCGTGCAAAGCTTCGATAATATTGATATCGAAAGCCGAAGAAGTTTCGATATGTGCGCCTTGTTTGAGTATCTCTTCCATCACAAATGAGAAGTGCGAACTCTTGGTGCAATAGCAGTAGTGGTAGTCGGCATTGTAATCGACCTTGGCCATGGCTACATTGAACATTCGCCTGGCTTTCAGGATGTTTTCACCGATTTTTGGAAGATACGCTATGCGCAGTGGAGTGCCGTATTGTTTGATAATATCCATCAGTGGAATGCCAAACCACTCCAGATTATTGTCAATTACATCGAACTCGTCATTCGGAAATTCGAATGTTTGTTCAATCAGATCTTTGTATTTGTTTTTCATCTTTTTTCCTCTAATACTTATATCCGGTTTAGTTAGATTGTGCAAAAATACAACAAGTAATTAATTCAGATGTTATTTTGATGTGATAAAGAGTGCAAATTTAATATATTTCTATTGATAATATGGTTTTATTTAGGAAAATAATTGAAAAAAGATTCCAATGATTCAGACGATCTAAAGCATAATCGGGACCGGCGAC
>CAYGJI010000056.1:0-20134 GCA_964350125.1 uncultured Paludibacter sp.
TTCTTTTACTGGAACTTACCTTTTGATTCCTTGTTAAACTGAGGGTAGTACTAACACGTAAACATAGTCTTAATCCTTCTTTTACTGGAACTTACCTTTTGAGTGCCATAAAATTGGCCCACCGACGAATAGGTGAGAAAGTCTTAATCCTTCTTTTACTGGAACTTACCTTTTGAGAGCGTTTTTCACAAAACACTGAATTTTAATTGGTTGCGAACGTAAAATGGCTGATTTTGTAAATTTTGCACAAAAACCTGCACCATTTTTCGGGTTGCAAATGTATGGATAATTTTCAACATGTCAAAGATCGCACGATATCTTTTTCAAATCAGGTCATTTTATATGATTAATGCTTATAGCTACAGCCTTTCGGAGCCTGCCATCCTGCGACGGCAATACCCCGAACTGAACTTTTACTCCGGTAATTAATTGCTGATAGTTACTGCTTTCCCGCTTCACAAATGCATAAAACTGCTCACCAGAATCAGCTTTTATCCAAATGTCTTTGCCGGTCTCTTTCGGAATACCAACCCTGATAATTGTGCCACATAATTTATCTTTCGGGATAATCTTGTTACGTGTTGCTTCTGATAATGGGTTCCATATTGCATTGAGTTCGGCTTTCAGTTTTCGCAACAAAATTCCGGCTTCTTCGGCTTCAAGGTTTAGTGCTGCTTTTTGCCTGAGTGTGTGTCCGATTTTCCATCCTTCCGAAGCTCTTATGCAATATGCTAATTGATAATGATTTACCGAAAGATTTACCTCTCCTTTCGATGCATAAATATCGCCCAGTTGCTCAAAAATCTCTACCTTAAAATTAAATTCACCAGACGAAGTTATGGCTGTGTGCATCAACCGAATAGCCTTATCAGCTTTGCCCGACTGATTATACAACATGGCCAAACCGGCATACATGAACCAATCTTTTTTCCTTTTCAGTAATTGCCCGTAGCATTCAATGGCTTCGTCGATCCGGCCTGTTTTACTCATGCTTTGTGCTATTCGCCGGCTAAACCACACTTCGTTGGAATAATGCAATTTTGAAATTTGAGTCAAAGCTTCATTGCATATGACTATGCATTTATCGTACTCACCAAGCTGAAAAAGCGATTTGCTGTAATGCGAGTACCACTCCTCACGCAACGATGCCAGTTCGATTTTCTTTACCTCGCCCTTTTTCTCCCTTTCGAATTCAAAACAATCGGTTTTCAGGTTTGCGGCGTCCAGCATTTCACAAATGCGCTTCAGATGTGTTGCCTGAGGGTTGGTTTTCGACGTTTCGTATCGTAACACTCTGGAAGCAATCAGATTGTAAATATTTTTCGAAATGTCGGACTGAAATTTTGCCAAAATTGGCAGCACTTGTTCCAGCTTGTTCCAAATAAAATGATTGTTGGGAATGGAATCGCTGCCGGGATTATCGTTGTTGTTTTCGTTCCGGTTGGCACTATCAGTACTTAAATTTTTGAAGCAATCGTACCAAACCAGTGCATAGGCGGTTACAATGCGTTCGGGCAATTGTTCACCGGGCATCATCCCGTAAATCTCCATAAATCTCCCGGCAGCTTCGAAGGCACCGGTTTTTCGTAAACAGGTCAGCATATCGGCCACTAAATATACATTCGATGCAATTTCGCTCTTCAGAAAAAGCTGCTTATGCTCTTTGAAATACGCCAGTGCTTCCGTGTGTTTCGATGCCACGGTGCAGGCGTGAATCTGCTTCTGAAAATCGGAGAAACTGCTCATGTCAAAAAAATAAGGTGTTCTTCTTTTTGGTTATCACATCAACATCAATGGTTTGACCGATAATTTTCATGGCTGTAAGATAGTCGGTAGAAATGGGCACAACCAAAATACTGTCGTTATTCTCGTAAGCAGCCTGCACTTCGGTAAGGTCACGCCTAATCTGATCGTATTTATCGTTGGGCAAATCGGCTAAAAAAACCGAACGCTGCACCCGGTAACAACCCATGCGTAGCAAATACTTGAACACCTGTGATCTCACCTTATTATCTTCGATATCGTACATTACAAAAAATATCATATTGCCTGCCGGTCGGTTGTCTTTTTTTACAATGTCAAGAATTTTCTCTATTCGCTCTTCGAGGGTAGTTAGCTCATCGAGGTTGGTTACAATGCGGTTAGGAACGGCCGAACCCTGTATGCCAGCCCTTTTGAACTTACGCATTATTTCAACAAAACCTGGTGGTTCCCTTTTCTTTCGTGCCATAAAGCCGAAATTATTGAAGCAGAAACTGATTTATCAACTCAGCACACAGTTCATTCAACGCTTCGTTGGTGCCTTTTCTTGGAGATTGCACCACCGAATATCCTTTTTTTCCGTAAAAAAGATTGATTTCGGCTTCTCTGAAATTGAGTTTCAGCTTTAGTTTCTTACCAAACTGAATATTTACTACCTCATCGACTAACAGGCCGGCATCTGCTAAATACGGCAAAAGTCTTTCCATCAGCACATTTAACTCATCAGGAACAAAAGTTTCTTTTCTTTCTGCCAAATTCCGCAATTTAGGATTCAGCAATGCCTTGATTTTCATCAACGACTCGTCGTCGGGGCCACCTTCCTTTTCTTTTGGTTTCGAAGGCTCCTTCCCCGCCTGATCTCTGTCGAGTTCCTTTTGCAAACGAAACAATTCACTGGTATCGTCCTCATTGATGTATGCCTTTATATCTACAGGATCGGCTTCGGGGTTGAAGTATGCATCGGAATCCATACTGACGAAACACGCACGCGCCACATCGCAGGTTCGGGCATCGATCACCTGCTGAAGATGATATTTTATCGAAAACTGCTTCACAAACAGCCTGTAAAACAGTGAATAAATGCCGGCATCGTAGCATCTTTCCTTCAACCTGAACATCAGTTTCAACCCATCTTCGCCCGGTGATACAAAGCTCAACATCACCCTTGTATCGGACTGCAACTGCGATCGCAGTGCCTGCAGCGACATTTCTTTTTCCGAAATTTTGTCAATATCGACCATGAAGTATTCGGTATATGCAAAATTTTCGGTGCGCCGGTAGGGTGGATTGAATATTCCGCAAACCACATAGGGTAGGGATTTTTTTAACTGACTGTATTGTGCGTGATTCATTTGCCTCACAATACGCAGTTGTCTGATACGCGAACTGATATCGGCATCGGGGTTTATCAGTTTATGGTATAAATATTCAGGTTTGATTTTTTGCAGTGCATCTTCCCTGATTGTTACATTTTTGCCGGCCTGTATCATGGTTAGTTGTACTTTTTAAATTCCTGTGCCAAATCCTGCGCGAATAAAAATATCTGGTTTTCCCTGCTTCGGGAAACACCCGAAACGGTTATTACCTCATCGAAATAGTCGTTGAACGATTGTATCAGCACCCGCCTTCCCAGGCCTTCGAGCCAGTATGAGCCATCAGGTTTTACCGAATAATACTCATCGGTAATTACCTGTTGTGCTGCTAAAGAAACCACCACATAATCGACCCAGACACGATACAGCTCAATGATATCGTACACTAACACAGGTCGGTTGTAGTCGTCGCGGTGCATTACGCCGATATAGGGGTCGATACCTGTTCTGATTAATATGCCTTCGATGCGGGCATACAACAATCCGTAACCATAGTTGAGCATAGCATTAACAACATCCATGGCCGGATGCTGACTTCGCTGAGCAAACCTGTATTGTTCGGGGATAAACAGGTTGAGTGCTTCGAAATAGATGTTGGAAGCAATGCCCTCCCAACCCCTCAGATTAGATGCAATATCCGAAACAATCTCACCTTCCAGCTTTGTAATTTTTGCTCTGTAATCGTCGAGCCGCCTGATGGCTCTCTGCACTTTGGCGAGCGTAACATCGTCGGTCACCTTCATCATAAGCAGCAAAGCCTGTTGGTTTTCAATTTTTTTTTGCACCACCTCTTTAATCCAGCCAACGGCACTTTTCGAAAATGTGAAAGTCAACTGACCTTTTCTGATGGTGGAAACCGAACCATATTTCGGACTCCATATTCGTCCGATTGGGTTTCCCGTTTTATCCATAAAAAGCACTTCTATCTCGTTTTCGATTGCCAGAATCACAGCATCACTGGTTATTTGTGCTCCTCTGCTGATTTGAATGGATGAAATACCCTGAGCCGGCACCCGTTGTTTCCCATCTTTATGAATAATCTGGAAAGCTTCGTTGTCGCGGCTGAGGGATGTTCCGAATGTATTGATAATGAGATCCATGACACATCAGGTTAAATTCATAAACATATATCGCTGATCCTTGTCGTAAACAATCAGGTCGCGGAAACACCGCAACACGATCTCAAAAGGCTCATCGACCGATTTGTTTTTTCTCATATCAAACAAGGTAGTTCCGCTGAAATCGACGTCCTGCAATGCACCAATTCCCAACATAACCATTTCCCAGGGTGGTTCCTGGTGGTATCTTGTGATAACTCTAACAGGCACCGATGGGACAACACCCTCGAGATAAGCCTGCAACTGAGAATTGGAGCCTTTATTAACCTGCGAAACGGCTACCGCATCGGCAGTCTCAAATAATTCAGCGTTATTGCCTTTCTTTTTCTTTACAGTACGCATTACTTCGGTTTTAACCGGCATGGGTCGGTTTGCAAAATTGAAAACAGTTACCGAGGCGGGCTTTGCATTCATGCGCAGCGCAAAAAACAATTCGTCGTCGGGTATCCTGAACTCGTCGGAAATGATTACCCAATGACTTGCCGTAGGTTGTTTGAGCAGTGTATTGCTCACTTTTAATGTTGGGAAGTACCGTTTTAACCATCTGGCAATCAATGGACTGTCGGCAACTATTTCGCTGTGTTTCGAAATGCTGAAATGGCCCTCTGTCAGCCCTTTACGATTGACTAATACTGCTGGCAAACCTTTTTGAACCAAAATTCCGAAAAGCGTTTCGTCGGCTGTTACTGCTAACTGATGTTTTCCCCGATTGGCCGACATCCACAGTTTTCCTGATTTCTCAAGCAAGCTCGCAGCCTGCCGGGGTATTAACAAAGTAACGATATTGTTGTCGTCAGGTATTTTCTGTTGATTATCGAACTCCACCAAACGATGATTGGCGATGGCCGGATTCTTCAGTTTATAAAATCCGAATACATTGGGTATAGGATTCAATATGGCGTCGGAAATCAAATCATAAGCTGGTCCGAATTCAGGGGATTTAACTTCAGTAAAAATCATCTCAAAACAAAAGGATTCGATCCTTTTCATCAATTCACCTGCCGATGCCGCATAGAAGTACATATTGGCCTTCGAATCGAAAATACCTATAAAAAACAAGGCCGAAATAATCACTCCATAGTGCAATGATCTGTCGGAAATCTTAAATTTTGATGCCTTATCCAAAATAAAATCCAGATTACACATATTCAAATTGGAAGCTTTCAAAGCAATGAGATATCCGGCAAGAATTCCTTCAATTCCTGCAAATTTCTCCGGCACATTACTGAGATTGGCCACGTTCAAACTCTTTAGCAACCATTCGCGATGGTCGGCAGGCATGGTTTCGAGTCCGTCGAAGAAGTAATTTCTTAATAGTACCCCCATCCCGATAAACTGAAAATCGTACTGGGTATGGTCGAGTGTAACCTTAGGGGGTTTCACTTCGGGATATTTTCCGGCATTCACAAATTCGGGAAGCCAGTTTTTAAGCAAATGCAGAACCGGTTCGCGCAGAAAATAACTCATCCCCAAACGTACCGACTCCATATCAAATCCTTTGATTGACCATGCATGAACATACAGCATTGCACGCCTCAATGCCACAAACATCAGGTCATTTAGTGATAACACCCAGTTTTTCTGATTTTTCGCAACTGATTTTCCTGTTGTTTTATCGCTGTTCAGTTCCATGAGCCCCGACGGGATTCCGTAGAGCGTTTTAAGCTGCGGTATTATGCCTGCATCCGGAAATCGTATTTTATCGACACTGCTCAGGAATACAACTTCGCCTGCAGCATGTTCCTGTTTCAGTGTTATCTCAAACTCTCTTTTAACAACCCTGCCGGCACCTTCAATAACATGATATTTTTTGTTGATGAATTGCTCAAACTTATCACGGGTTAAATATATTGTTTTCATTTTCGTTCAATTATTAAAAACCATTATCATATAATCCTCTGCCTGACTGCATACCTTCCAGTTCGACCCAACCGGGTAATTCCTTCAAATCTCTGACCGAGTCGGGCTCTTCAATAAAATACAACTCGTCGCTGGTACGGGTTAAGCTTACATAAAGCAGTTCTTTCTTTTTGGGAAGCATAAACGTTTTATCCATATCTGTATTGTAGCCATACAAAATCACTACATCAAACTCCATCCCTTTAGCACTAAAGGGAGTTATTAGTATTGGTTTCCCCGAGTCAAACTCATATTCCCGGAAATCTTTATTGGAAGACGCCTTAAAACAAACTATACCTTTATTTGCCAAAGAATTATTAATATTGTTAAGTTGCCAATTTGTTGGGGATAGTATTGCAATTGTCTGATTAGTGAACTTTTTAGCAGTGATAATCCTGAATATGCTGTTTGTAACATCAGTTGAACCGGCAGCCCTCACTCTGTAAACATCAGTATCATTCAGTGTACTGACTTTTGACTCAAGCTGCTCACCTGAGCGCGAAAAAGGTTGAGCAATGCGGGCAACTTTCTTCCCGAACCGGTAGATAGTTTGTAATTTGCGCGAATCCAACTGCCTGAAATAACTGCTTGGTACCGTTTCATAAACTTTCTGGTCTAAATCGCCTACAGCAATAATTTTGTCGGTTAGCTTTCGGAGAATGGTTATTTCCTTATCACTGAAATCCTGACACTCATCAATTACAATCACATCATAACGTTCATTGAGTGAACGGTTTAGCAGATGCTGCAAACGTGCATTATAGACTGTTTCGTAGTCGTTTGCGCCATACTCTTCGTAATGCCCGCTTCTCCTGGCCAAAGTGGTAAAATACTGATCTTTGGTATCAATATTTACGTTGGCTGTCATCCCAAGGCTTTTAAAAATGGATTTAAGGAAACCATACATCGAATGGTTGTAGAGCAAAAACATCACATTGGTGTAGCCATTGTTGAGCAACACCTGAAGTCTTAAGATCGCAATATGCGTTTTGCCTGATCCCGGCGGTCCGTTTACAAACATCGGCGCATCGTAGGGTTGGAACTCAACCACCTCGCGCTGAACCCTGTCGAGGTCGGTAATCGTTGGTACTTTGGGCATAAATTATTCAATTAATGTTTATAATGTTTATACTATCCACCAATCCATTGCAATATTCAGTTGCATTTTAGCCCTGGTCATTGCAGTGTAAAGCCATTGATATACATAGGGCTTTGACATGCCCGGCACTTGCTTTGAAATATCCAGATAAACCTGTTCCCATTCACCCCCCTGTGCTTTATGGCAGGTTAGTGCAAATCCAAAAACAGCCCTGAGTGCATTTAGGTAAGGATCTGAAAGCATCATCTTATTGAAAGCCGGGTTCTTTTGATGAATCCCCCGGTTTTTCATCCTGAAATAATAATCGACCAGCAACTCTTTTTGCTCAGCCTGCGTAATGTTGGTTCGATCACTATACAAAATATTTTCGAGCAAAAATTGCGTGTATATTTTTCCGGTAAACAATTCCTTAACACTTACCTTGATAAAACTGAGCATAGCACGTTGCTCTTTTACTCCAATCTCTTCTACCACAACCAAATCACCATTCATAAGTCCGGAGATATAATTATTTTGGGAAATAAGGAGCAAATCACCGGATTGAAGTATGCTTTGAGAAAAACCCATTCGGGGACGAATGACATTTGTCAGAACATCACAACCTTTATTGGATAAGCACAACATCGTTGTATGATTAAATCCCTTTTTTTTCAGGGTTTCCACATAGTCTTCTAACAACGACAACTGGTCGGGGAATATTCTAACATTATCATACCCCTGTAAAGGAAATTTTGCCCATTTCTGAAAAACAGGCGGGTTTATGTAAAGCTCTCTTATTCGGGATGCTGCCTGAATAATGTCGTTGGTTTCCTGTTGTCTGACAATCTCCGTTAAAACGTATTCCTCGACATCGAATGCAAAGTTTTCTTTCAGATAGGCCTCATTTAATGCAGGCGAAGCACTTTGTGTGACAGGCGGAAGCTGACATTCATCACCCACAAAAACAAATTTGCCGATTGCATTGTAATTGAGCAGGTCGGTTAACAGTTTTCCGCTGCCAAAAACAGCCTGTACAGCGTTCGGATCAGGCCGGTCAGAAATCATTGATGCTTCATCAACAATATATACCCTGGCATCGTCCGGGTCCTGCGAAACAGATAGCAAATCGAAATTGAGTAATAACTGTCCGGTAGAATCAATCCCGTCCGCTTCCCTTTTTCTAACCATTGTTTCGATGTCCTGATTCAGGCTTTTAAAAGTATATATCTGACTATGAACAGTACGGGCATCACAACCGGTGATATTGCTGATAATTTTTGCAGCTCTGCCGGTTGAGGCCATCAGAGAAAAT
Source organism: uncultured Paludibacter sp. (assembly GCA_964350125.1). Lineage (GTDB taxonomy): Bacteria > Bacteroidota > Bacteroidia > Bacteroidales > Paludibacteraceae > Paludibacter. Next base: position 8,542 of record CAYGJI010000056.1, read on the forward strand.
GAAATTTCCTTTCGCTGAAGTAACTGTATTAACTCTCTAACTAAAGTCGATTTTCCGGTACCGGCATACCCTTTCAGTATGAAGATTCCTTTTCCCGGACGGGTTACAAAGAGTTTTAACCGATTGTAAGCAGCCTGTTGACCGGGAGTCAGTTGAATTTTTTTTGGCATATTCTCCTTCATACATCAGAATTTTAAATTCATTTTAATAGTAGGGTCTGAACTGAACGAAATTAAACTGAATAGTCTTTGTGCCATCCGGATTTTTGACGGAATGTCGTTTACTGGTTGAAACGACCGCTTTAATACCCGCTTTTTTTAAAAGTACTACTAATTTAAAACAAAAACTATATTCGCCCATTACATGAACTACAGGCACAGCATCCTTTTCCCGTGCAATAGTGGTGATTTTGTTAAAATACACTTCGGCCAGTTGCTCAACCTGTTTGGAGTCCCATTCCGGTTCTATTTCAGGAAAGGGCATATCTGTAATTTCGCCAAACTGCACGGCAGCCTGAATCTGAGGAGTATCCCAGCGGGAGGAGGGGTGGTTGGAGAGGTTAATTAGCATGGGGGAGTAGAATTGATTTTAATGATTCCTTTTTAGATAACATATTCCCTTCAATGATAGATACGCGCGACAAAGTAGCCCTGTTAATCAACTCTTCCATTTTTCTCTTTTTATTGTTTATATCGTTTAAACTTCCGCTACTTACATAATCGGCAAAATTTGTAAGTGTACATATATAAGATTTTGCAAACAATCCAAATTTATTTTTTATTGAATCGGATTTGTAAATAGTTTCACCCAAAATATTCTCCTCTTTTTGCTTCTTGATTAATTCTCCGTTTTTCTCGGTTTCTACTTCCTTTATGTCGATAATCGATGATTTGCACTCAATAATATAGATATTTCCGTTGAACATGAATATCACATCAATCTCGTTATCAGGCTTTGCCAACTGAATATCATCAGTTTGTAACATTTTTTTTACAATTTTTGACTCGTCATCTTTCACATCTTTATTTAATTTTACACCCATCAGAATTTTTGATTCATCGAGACCAAAATCTTGCTTTACTTTGTTGTAAATAAATTGTTCGAACCACTCGCCAGTTAAAAATTTCACTTCTTCAGGATTTAGAGCTTCATCTGATTGTGCTACAAATCCTACTTTTTCAAGCAGTAATTTCACATTATTATTCATATCCTTTGATTTCAAACCCTTTTTTCTGTGATTTCGAAGGAAGTTAATGGTTGGCCAGTGATCTTGAAAGGATTTGTCTATAAACATGTGAAAAATATTTTCGGTAGTTTTAGCATCAAAATGAGGAGTGTCTGATTTTTCTACATTAAAACCATAGGCAACCAAATACTCTTCCACGCTTAGACTGTTTGTTATTTTATATTCAATTTTCTTTTTACCCGGAAATACTTTAATGTACTTTTTGTCAATACCGGTAACATAATAAATATCAGCCCCTTCTTCTTTGAAAAAATCGTGAGCAGCTATCGTCATTACTTTGGTTCCTCCGGTTATATTTACAATCACTTTTTCATAAACTGAGAAATCAAAACTATTCAACTTCTGCTGAATATCGTCATAGGAATATTCATTTACATGTAACGGTTCACCTGAGCAAGTGATGTTTGCAGCAGTTTCAATCCATTTCCTACACCCTTTTGTTTCCATTGCATTTGTTGTAATAAACTGATAGTCAACATTGTCGCCCTTAAACTCGTTAATTAGCTGAACATTAGGCACCGTTTGGTCACTTACTAAACTTATTAAAAGTGTTTTCATAATAATTTCACTTTGCATTTAAATTAAACAATTCGCTATCAAGCATTTTAAACAGCTGACTTTCAGCAGGGAAATGAGCCAAATTACTATGCAAACAGAAAGACATGATACCATGGTCGGCGCATTTTTCAAGGGCTTTTTCTGTCATGTGATAATCTGTTATAAAAAGTGCCTTGCTTCCCAAACCTCCATACACTTTTACGGCTGATGCAAATTTATCAATGTCGGTTTCGTTTTTTATTTGTGTTTTACATTCCACAAAAAGCAATTTACTGCCGGTATTTACTATGATGTCTATTTCGTTTTTAGGACTACCATTTTTCGAAGGGAATACACAATTCAACCGAATTTGTTTGGTTTTATCCCAGGCAGCTAAGAGGTTGGCTATTTCATATTCGAACCAGCCAAAATTCAAAACTAAATTGCGTACATGTTCAGATGACAATGATTTTCTGAGCATATCACCATTTTTTTTCCGCATCAGAACTTCAAAACACTTTGTTGACTTATCCCAAGTCATCACAGAACCTGCACCAAACTGAGCTATGGCAGTTGTTTGATTCCGGTATCGACTCAGATAATCAGCAATTTCATTAAAATCCTGAAAATTAAAACTTCGCAGTTCCCGAATTTCACTAATCAGAATCCTGTCTGCATCGGTAAAATCTTCAATTTTCTGATATTTCATTAACTCATTACCCAATAACCTGAACTGCACATCCATATCGAAACTTACTTCCGACTTTTCATTCGTTTTCAAGTTCCACATCAGGTTATTCTGATCAATATAGAACAACTGCGCATTTTCTTCTTCATGGAAATGCTCATAAAACATGATCGACCAGGGCTTGGTACCACCACCAACATTGATGGTAATACGATCTTTTACTGAAAAACTTTCTTTGAGTTTGAGTACTGCATTGATTATTTGATGCAAATTCACCGGATCTAACTTACACAATTCGCAATTTACCTCCATCTCGGCATATATGCGGCTTGCTTCTGTTTCGGTCTGTGCCGAGTGAATCAAAATAACCCTGTCGGGGTTGGTTGCAATGATTCCCTGATACACCGGAGTTGTTTGTCCGCCAACCAAGGTGATGTGAATGTTGGCCATATTGATGACGTTTTAAATGAACTTTTCCAAAACACGTTCTAAAACACATATATAATAAAAAGGGACATTGATAAGCTTTAATTCCTTCCCACGGGGAGTGTGTACTATATCTACCGTAAGAGGCTGTGACCAGACTCTTACTGCCACATCGTGCGGCGCTTCGTCCATAAACAAATGCAGGGATTTTAACTTTGAGTTGCTTCCGCTTTTTACTTCAATCGGTATCAGCATACTTTTGTAAATATAAACAAAATCAACCTCCGCATCCGAGCCCGCTTTATTCCTCCGCCAAAAACTGCGCTTTGTCAATACCGAACTATCCAAAGCCAAAAGCTCCTGACCTACAATATGTTCTGCTATACGTCCTCGCCACACATCTGTAATATTTTGAGCATCAAAAACCGCTTCCTGTGTCTTTGCCAAATAATTTACTATGCCCGTATCTAACCAAAACAAACGTGGGCGAAGCCTCAAATTGGGCAAAACCGGCAATCTCGTATCCGTTATCGGATAAACTAACTCTAACAAAAATGCCTTCTCCAACGTCCTGAAAGCATTAGCCATATCTCTCGACACATAAGTGCTATCACCAAATTTCTCAAAACTTATTGCATCAGCTGCCGACAACCAACCTGATCTTAGAATATGACGGATTGTCCGCACTTTAAAGTCTGTATCTGCATATTTTTCCACATCGTTGCTGTACGATTCTATCAGCGAATCATATACTTGTTTCAAATCAAGGATATTGAAATGCTTAGCATATTTAACTATGGCCTCGGGCATACCACCTACTAAAACATATTCGTAAAATCGCTTTATCAATCGTTCGTGAATATATTCCGCCTGCCCATTCTCAATTGCCGTTGCATCAAACTGCTGATTTATTCCATCTAAAAATTCGAGAAATGTGCAAGGATGTAAAGCCATATACCGAACCCTGCCCACTGGAAAAGATATTTGTCGCATTTCCATCAAACTCTCGAGCAACGAACCCGCAGCTATCACATACACCTCCTTTGCCTCTTCGTAGAAATAACGAAGCATAGCCACAGCATGCGCCGAATGTTGAATTTCGTCAATAAACAATAGCATCTTTTGACCAACTAAAGGCGACTGTGAATTCTTAAAATAAATAGCTTTCAACAGCTCGTGAACATTCTCGTATCGTTCAAATAAATCCCTATCTGACTTTCGTTCCAGGTTCAATTCAAAAAAAACATCAAACTCCGCACCGAGCATTCGTACCAATGTAGTTTTTCCTACCTGACGTGCACCACGCAACACAATTGGTTTTGGATTCACTGATTCTTTCCATTCCAGCAAATCAGTCATTAATCTCCGCTTCATACATTATATGTTATTGACAATAAATGCAAAGATATATATGTTCTGTCGTAAAACGACGGTATAAATTGCAATTGCCTGTCGTATTCTGACGGCAACTTTAATTTGTTCCTGTCGTATTATGACGGTAACTGCGTAAAATCATATCACATACGAACGCCAAGAACCCATAAAAAATCACTCACCTAACATTTTTTTAACAATCGCCCCAGCACACACAGATAATTAAATGGCATGTTTATCAATCGAAACTCTTTGATCGCTTGCGTACGAATTTCCTTTCCATTTATCTCATACTTGAACAACAAAACTTTATTTACAAAAACCACATCAGTAATCCGCTAATAACCTATCACTTACCAACAAAAACCACATTTACTTTGTAATGAAGTTAGGGTATATAACCTATGGTTGATCAATAAAATTGTAAATTAAAAAAATATTTGCTAATTCTTCACGTATTAGGTACTGAATTAGCAAATATGAAAAAACCAAACGGCATAATCTAAATCTTACAATTTCAATTTCACAAAACCCAATACATCTGACTCTTCATCTATCCGACGGGACTTTGGAAAAACATATTCGGTGTAATTGAAATTTTTGGGACGTGATGCTGGTATAACAACATCATTAAAGTTGTTCAACTCTTCTGTCCACCCACCAGTAATAAAACGCCAACCCGATGCATGACCTATTCGTAAAACACATTCATTTCCCTTTTTGCAAGATTTAATTTCTGAAAGAATTTTTTCTAAATTCTCTATATAATCTTCTGACCCTGTTTTGTTTATTTCACGCCAAAAATCTAGCTCTGCATTTACTAATTTCTCAGTGTGAGCATTAATTAAAAGGAAGAGATTGTTTAACGAATTAATTTCAGCTGCTAAATTTCCTATACTTGGGAATTTAGTTTTTACCCACATATAGTAATCATTGGCAATTTTCATTTGAAGCGTACTTGATACTCCATTGTTTATAGCTTCAATGAGTTGTGGTTTTGAATTATCCATTAAATCATCTCCCTTTCTGATATTGATATTTACAACCCTCAATGCTATTTCTGAGTCTTTTTCAAAATAAGCATCTCCCACATGTATAAACCTGAAAATATCGGAGTTTGGATCGTTTCCGAACAACTCCTGTTCAATTTTCGATGCACTTAATAGCGGATTTCCATTTCGGTCAGTTCTATTGGTCTTGATCTTTTCCTCTTTATTTTTTATGTTATCTGCCAATGACGCCAAAATAGCGGTTCTAATAGACCCTTTAATTGAACTACCCGGAATATATGGAAGCCCCAAACCGTTGTGAATATGCTCTTTGAGTGTGTCGGTTGAATTAATTCCTTGCGAATAATCAATAAGTCGACGTTTTGAATAATCAGCCACTTTTGAGTTAGGTGCAAATCGTTTCACCAATTCCTTTGTATTATCCTTTCGTTCGATACTTAGCAACCAATCATTCAAATGCTCAACGCCAATCAATTCAAGAATCTTCCTGTCGTCCACAACTCTGATATAATATTCTACACCATTGTCTGTAGTTACAAAGTCAGTGTTGTTTTGCAACATATTACCGGAACCAATATGCACCGGCGATAAAACTTCAATCTTAATTTCACTCATACTAATCAGATTTTTACCGGTAAATAAAATGGCTTTCCACTTCGATAAACCGGGTGCATTCGTCTATCGTTCCATTCGGGAGTCAGATTTACAACCTTTCCTTCTAATGATTCTTTAGTAGGAAAAACAGAACCAACACCAAGCATATAAATTGATTTCTTACGTAAATGTCTGAAATCTTCTTCAGTACTGCCAGCCATATATCCACCCCGAAGAAGCAATTGATATCGTGAATTGGTTAAACCAATTTTTTCAATCTCTTCTTTTGTTGGGATATACATCGAAAGTAGCATGGCTGCATTCGACGTTGGATTGTCTTGTATTTCAATTTTGTCAGTTTCAACTTCGAATTTTCCTCCTCCAATATTTCTATCGGTGCCTAAACCAGCTTCGCCCAACAATTTTGATAGCTCTACTAACTCCTCAACAATTTCCTGTTTTGCATTAACAAAAAAGTATAAACCTCCTTCTTTGTTAAAGTAAGTCCAGTCGAAATAAAAAGGTTCAGCATCCTGTCTGTCTCCTCGTGGTATTGTAACACGTTGCATTACTTGTGATTTTGCAGGTTGGCTAAACACATCAATACCACTCAACAAATAGTTTTGTTGTAACTGATTTTCTGAAACAATAATATGTTCATTGGCATTTATTCTTTCCCATAGTGGAATTTCGATATACTTAATCTTTTTAAGTTCCTTTCGCTTTGATTCAATACTACTGCCGTTCACCTTTACATTTATTTTCCCCTGCATTTTAGGTAAAAAATAATGTTGAGCACTATAGGGAAAAGCAGAGCTAATAGAAAACGAATTTAGAAAACTTTCTATATCATTACTTTTTCCCTGTTGTGCACGAATGGCAGCTAAAGCAGCCGAAATGGTATCCGACTGCAAATCGTCAGCCGAAAAATCATAATTTTCCTTTCCGGTTCCGATATGCAATGGTGTAAGATTTTTTAATTTTACAATGGTGTAAGTTGCCATAGTATTTTAATTTAATAAGTTTTGGATTCACCATCCTCAATATCTAAGTCAATCTTTACCTGACCATAACCACGTGAACCATGACCACCCAAATAGTCATCTTCAAGTAACTTAATAGCCTGTTTAATAGTTGCTTTTAATGCTTTTTCATCTTCACCTTTGAAAACATTCAACACCATATTTAATTTAAACTGAGCACCTGCAGGTACACGTTCGAAAGTGCGAGGGTTAGCTTTGGCTGTAACACGGTCAATAGCAACTTCGGTTTTACTTTCGGTATAAGGCAAATCTGTGTTTGAAAACATATCTTTATCACTAACATCAAGGTCTGCATCGCGCACAATCAATCGGGAAGGATGTTTATCATCGCCATCGCCTGCTGTACCGAAAAGTTTACCAGCTTTTGATTCAGGATTATTTGATGGTTTGCCTCCATTAGTTTCACCATTGGCAATTTCAACTAACGAACGCATCTTTCCTTTCAACGAACTACCCGGAATATAGGGAATATTACTTATCGGATTACGAACCACAAATTTATCCGGGCCTCCAATATTCAGCGAAGCATTAGTACCACCAATATGCAAACCGGTTTTTAATGTAATAGTTCCGGTATATATCACTTTTTTTTCTAATTTGATTGACATAATATTTTATATTTTAATGTATTAGTAAATAATTTGTTTAACTTTATCTGGTTGATTAATCTTTTCCACCGTATGATTTATGATATGCAAGAACTGCTTCAAGTAGATTACAGAAATTTATAAATGTTTTTGAATCAATTACATGAGAAAAACAATGATCAAATATTTTTCTAAATAAAATCAATCCTTCATTTCGAGAGTCTCTACCAAGAGCATAAGCTACTTTAGGCTTAAGCAAATAAAATGAAACTTTCTCCTTTTCAAAATCACCCATTTGAATTCGCTTGATTTCACCATAAATACTCCGAATTTTAGAGTTGGTCAAGCCATTTTGTGCCATAAATTTACCTGATTTTTCAGCATATTCAATTAAATCTTTATCAGCCTCATCTTGAATCCATTTAGACTTAAATGCTAAACTATTAAAAACCGAAGATGCATTTTCCCCATCTCGATTTTGATTTCCTTGTTGACCTCTGTTTGGTTGTGGTCTTCTTGTGTCAAATGTCATAATGTTAAATTTTTTTAGATTTATATTGTTTATTTCTTATCTCTAATTCCGCCCATCGTGCTGCAAAAGCCCAAAGTTCAAGTGAGTGATAGTTTGTTTTTAATGTTATCCCGTTTAAATGCTTTTTATTTCCACATACTTCGGCTATGCAGTTGTCAACCAAAGCATTTATTTCGCTTTGCTTTTCACGGGCTTTCAATCTGCTTAAATCATAGGTTAATAACCAAAATGTCCGTATGTTCTTTATCGTATGTTCTTTAATATCAGCATTTGCGTGATGCATAAGAATTTTTGAAATAAATGAATTATTTAAAATCATTTTTTTGTCAATTAATTCGACAATTTTATCCTTTAAATGCTCAACCGCTGGAAACTCCAAATTCCAATTCAACGGTATTTCCATAAATGAAATACTGTTTTTTTCATTCTTATCTGCTTTGTGTCCTTTGGCTGCTTTCTCTTCCTTATCGCTCTGCTCAGCCGCTTTCATTATCGGAAATTTTGCAGGAACAATAGCAATACCTCCAGATAGTGAAAAGGCTGGGTTATTACAGGTAAATTCTTTGAAATCCGATTGAATTCGTTTTGCTATTTTTATAGTAACTTCCCAACTTCCAATTATAAAAACATCATCACCACCACTGTATATTATAAATGATTTTTTAGGTTCTACTTCTCTCCAGATTGTATTCAAATAACCCGAAAAGAAATAATCGAACGAACGACTCAATGCTGCATATCGTGAAAGTGTGGCTCGTTCAGGTGAAATTCCTTTCTGAAAAATTGTTCCCAAATTATCCACATCCATTCGTAATACCCCAAGTCGTGAAAAATTAGCCTCAGTGCACATTTTCTCAAAATTGGCAGTTTCAAAATCGTTTCCGCCATAAAACTCAAGACTATAAATATTGTTGATACCATTTACAGTTTGAAGAAAATCACAAGAGCCATTTACACCATTCAGTGTAACAACACTTACTTTGTCAGCCGATGATTTTAGTTCATTGGCTTTTTCTACTAAATCTTTATTATTGATAAAATAATAAGTTAAGCCAAGATTTGCCGGTTCTATAGGTGTCTTTTCTTTCCAATATGGGATTTTCTCCTCAGCAACAACCACAAAGTCTGTCAATTTTAAAATTCTACCCAATTCAATTTGCTGCCATGTAACCGATTTAATAACTTGTGTCTCTCCTTCAAATTTATGTTGTTTCTCGTTTGGAAGGAATTCCTCACCAGTTATTACATCGCGTTTAACATCACCTCCTTGTAATTGTGGCTCAAAGAATTTATCATAATTTTCTTGGATAAATGCTGCTAATTTACAGTTTTTCTTTTGTTCCCTTTTATCAAACAATTGCTTCCATACCAAACCTAAGTTTTCGCATTTGGAGTGCATTAAGGCATTTTTACTAACCTCAATACTATCAATTGCTACGAATAAAGTTGTGGTATGTACATCGAAAATGCTATGCTCAATTTCCTTTATAGCTTTTTCAAGTTCATTTTTAATAAATTCGGTATTTGGTGCTAAGATATAAAAACCACCACCCGAATTATAAACGATATTGGCTTGGTACAATTTGAGTCGTTTCAGCAAGAAACGTACTATCGAGTCTGACAACAAACGAATATAATACGAACGTCCCTTCAGGTTTTTACCCGCATGTTTCGAAACTAACTGATAAATATAAGGTTGTATGCCTGAAATATCGGCACCAATCAGTAAAAAAGGATTTTCTGACTCCTTTTCTGAATTATTATAGTCGTATAGGCAAACGGCTATGGCAGCTGTGGTTTTTAAATGATCGTACAACGATACATCGGGAAAATCCATAGTACTTGCCGGAATTGTGCTAGTATATTTCGACAAAAGATTCAATAAAGTTTCACTAAAAGCACGGTATGTATTGGACTGTATAAATTTAAACTCACCAATAAATAATTCCCACAGTTTTTTGTAATCAGGATATTCATCAAAAGTCAGTTTAGGAAAACTATCTTTTGACAAAGACATTGACGTTACTGGTAAATGAAATGGATTTTGTGACTTGTTTTCGTTAATGCCTTCTAGTATCGAAACCATTCTTTTCTTTTTGAATGCATCCCATCCCTTTATATCCTGATCGTCAACAAACTCTGAGTCTCTTTCCCTATCCATGCCTGACGAAAAACAGTCTGCATCTTTAATTATTTTACCTAATTCTGTTAATTGATCAGCAGATAAATGATGTGAAGCTGCCAATTTAAGTAATGTGTCGTTTTCTGAATTTTCTCCCGCTTGTTGAATCAGATTTTTAAAAACAGATTGAAAATCATCCATGAATTGAGCCGTCCAAAGTACATGTTTGTGCGAATATTTACCATCATGCACCGGGCAGAAAGTTCCCTCGTTTTTATTGATGTCTGACAAATAAACACTCTTTGCAACTCCACCTACATCCGCCCGTTGATAAAACTTACCGATATCATGCAGCAGAGCAGCCAGATAAACTAAATCTCTTTTGTTCTCCATATATTATATGCTTTTTGTTATTATTCCTGATTACGTTTTCGTTTCCCCGCCACCATTCCAAACCCCAGACTCGCTCCTTTACCGAGCCCAAAATAATCGGGTAGCGATACATTGCTTTTAAACTCCACATCGAATGCCATCATTTTGACACTTTTCAATTTTATAAGACGGGGTTCGGATAGGTGCGTGATTTTGCAGGTGATCTCTTTTTCGAAATGTACTCCCAATCCCTTGCCCATCGACAGGATATTGCCAATGAGTATTCGTTCGAGGAAACTGCATTTTTCGGCTATACCCTCGAGTTTCTGGAATTCGTCGTAATTGTCCTGATTGAGGGGCAGCCATTTGCGCAGGTAATACGGGAAGGCACTGTCCCAGGTCTGTATGAGTGCCTGGCCTGCTTTTACAGTATCAATTTCCATTTCAACTTCGTGCTCCCCGAGCCGGCATACAAAGTTACCCTGCAACAACAGCAAACCAACAGCTTCGGTGCCCTCGTTGATGCAAACCAATGTGGCCTGCTGATTGATGCGCTTGTACTGAATCAGGGGGTAAGCATAACGAAACCCATCGCCTTCGTGATTGTGAAATAACACGCTGGATTTATCCCTGAGTGTTTCGTTGATAGCCCCCCGGAGCAAGGGCAACTCGTGATGTGCAATTTGGTTGTTGAACTTTAGAGTTAGATGCCTGATCTTCGGTGTTTTATTCATGTTTATGTGGTGTTATTAAATTCCTTTCAACAGCCCTGTATACATGGGCATTGAACAGTAAGGTTTTTACAGAAGTGAGATGCTTTTTCATTCAACAGATTTTGTTGCGTTTTTTTCGCAAAATAATTTTCACACGGATAATTTCTCAGCCTCAAATATATATAATAAAACCTAAACAGTACATGCCTTTTTTAAACATTTGTTGCGAAACATGCTGTAAAACATGTTTCGGATTCAAAAAATCTTACGGCAAGGTTCATTTTCTATCATTTTAGTAATAGGAAGAAAAAAATGTCGTAATTTTTGATAGCTATTTTGAAATGGATTT
>CAYGJI010000057.1:0-19991 GCA_964350125.1 uncultured Paludibacter sp.
CTTCTAAAAAATAAAAAAATGAAAACAATTACTTTTAATTCGCTCCGACAGACCATCGCTCTGTTTATGTTGATGTTTGTACTAAGTTCTGCTGCAACTGCCAATACCCTGATTAAAGGACGTATTTTGAACAATGACAATCAGCCGGTTTCCAACGCAACGGCTTTATTGCTAAGTCCCGAAACCGGGGAGGTTCTGGTAGGTGATATGGTAGATGAACGGGGCTGTTTCTATCTCGAAAGAGTTCAGCCAGGCAGATACATTTTATCGCTCCGTTGCATGGGGTATTGTACCGACAGTACCCGGATGATAGAAATTCAGGAGGGTTGTGAAGTGCTTGATCTGAAACGATTAAGATTATGTGAAGCTGTATATGTGCTCAGTGAGCTGGATGTTACTGTTGCGCCAAAAAGCATACCTGAAGCTGCAGAATCGTAAATTTACCTGACTTTTCACTCCGGTAATTAAAATCCCCCGTTTCAGACTCCAAATCAGGAGTTTCAGAAACGGGGGATATTTTTTGTCGATACAATGCTATTATTTCACACTGATCACCTTAACTGTTTTAGAAGTGTTTCCTGCATCGATTCGGAAGAAATATGCACCACCTGCAGGCAGTTCAATTTGTTCAACTGAACCATTCAATAATTTTGTTGCAGTCAGTTTACCTGTAATATCAAATACCCGCACCCTGCCTGTTAAACCTCCGGTTTCAATATTGACTATTCCATTAGTTACAGTTGGATAAACGCGGAAGTTATTTTCACTTACCAGGTTGGTTGCAGTATTGTCGGTATCAGGGAAAATTGCCAGATACAGGGGAGAGTACATCACATCATTTCTCACAGTGCTCGACAGTGTCAGGTAGTGAATACCTGATGTTTTGGCTACAAAACTGAAATTGTAGTCGGCAGCGGCACGTCTTACGGTATGTGCAAACGACTGAATGCCCAATGTGTCACCTTTGTTTGCCTTGGCGCTATTCACAGCCCATGTGAAAGTTGGGTTAGTTTCATTGTCGTGCCAGGCCGAAACACCACGGAACGTATATCTCACACCTTGCGTCAGTTCAACAGGTAAGTTGTATACATTGGCTGGAGGATCGCCCCAGGTTCTCAGGTAAGCCAAACGTTTGCCACTCCAGGGTTTTCCGCGATGGGTATAATTCTGGTTTGTAACCGGTATGTAGCGAATTCCGCTTGTTGCGGCGTAGGTGTTGAATGCACCGGCCACATTGGTAATTCCATCAGCCTCGGTAAGCGACCAGCCGAAATCGGTAATTCTCGAACCTTCACCTTCGCTGTTGTTTCCATCCCATGATGATATCAGATTATTACTTATTGCAAAAATCAATACTGAGTCTTTTTTGCTACCACTATTGATGTATATGTACTTTTCTTTAACCGTAGTTTCACCATCCCAAAGGAATGCAACTGTTTCACCAATCTGTGCTTCAGCAACAGACATATTTGTTTTCGTGAGAAATATTCCATTAGGAGCAGTCAGTGTAACTGCACCGTACAGGTCTCCTCTCACATCGAATGCACCCTGAGGATCGAGTGTTTGATCGAGAAATACGCTGGCGGTAGAAACTGTGAGCGTTTCATTGACAGAAAGCATAATCTTAGACTTAATATCACCATGAGCAATCATAATGCTGTCTTTTGCTATAGCTTGTGTTGCATTAGAATTAATAGTAATATTGACTCCTCCTTCAGTCATTACTTCAGCGGGCGTAAGGGTTGTTTGTGATAGAGTAAATGCTGATGAGGTATTCAAAGTAATGTTTTCGGTAAGATTTCCTCCAAATACATTGAATGTTCTTTGGTTAGTGGCGGGTGTAAAGCTCAAATTATCAGGTAAAATAACCAGATAAGGTGATCCATCACTCACGTAACTAAGCCTGAAGTTGTCGAATGCTACCCAGTTGCCCGACTGAGCTACTTCTATGCCTATCTCCAATGTGTTGTCGACCACTTCTGCAGTCAGAATATAATCTTTCCGTTCGAAAATTTCGGTTACAGCTCCGTTAGCGTAAAGGTAAGCACCACCCGGGTAAGTGTTGTTAAGCTGCTGAACGGCATGTGCCGAAGCAGTGAGGACATAAACTCCGTTTGGAATGTTTTTAATCATCTGGGTTATTCTCAGATTCGACAGATTAGTGCCACTTGTTACCCATCTTTCGGCATAGGAGGTGCCAATTTTAAATGGATCAAATGAAGCATTGGTTTGACGCTGGAAACTTCCTTCATTATTCCAACCAGTTGTAAGTACCTCCTCGAAGCCGGGATTTACAATTGCTTCAGTAGCATTGTATGGAAGAGGTTTCCACGTGTTAACTCGAATCTGGAGCGTTATAGCGCCGTAAACATTACTTATTGCTAATTTCAGTGCATCTTCCGACCCTACCACTTCGGCTGCCGTTGCACTTGTCTTATTGAATATTACTTGTGCTGCACTAATCGCACTTTCAAGCTCAGTATAGACACTCGAAGCTCCTACATCTTTAGGATTATTTTTGACTACTGTCGCCGAATCGATCCATTGCTTGAGAGAGGTTTTATCAATACCATAATAGAACAGTTTCACATTATCGATAAAAAACTTCGGCCCGTTGTTCGAGCTATTTGATGAAGTGGTAAAACCAAAATTAATTTTTCCCGATGTCTGATTGACCAGGAAAAAAGAAACTGAGTCGGTATGCCAAATGTTTTGAGGATAATTCAGCCTTGTACCATAAGTGGCAGTCCCGGTAGCGGGAATAAATCCGCAAAAGTTCGTAATTACATTAAGTGCTGTATGGCCATTATGTATGTCATACCTAAGCACATACCTTCCTGAAGGAAGAGTTACATTCTGAGATAACATGGCCCTGTCGCCCCATCCGGCCGACATAGAAACGGCTGCTCCTGTGGTACCGCCGGCTTTGTCGGTGGCAGGCACGGGAATGTTGTTAAATCCCTGTGCATTTGCCACTGTTCCAAATTCACCGGTAGCGATTTGAACTGCATTAGCATTAATTACACTTTCATTATTCCATCCGGGGATTGTGAAAATCCAACCGGTTGTTCCAATACGTACGGCTTGTTCTGATCGCACTGTTCCACCAATGAGTGTGTAATGATAGGGAGGCTCATCAAAGCTGGGGTTTTGGAGATAAGTGGCAGTCACATCTGTTTGGGCTTTCAGATGCGACATCATTCCGGCAAAAAAAATCAGTGCCAGTAATAAGTACTTTTTTTTCATGATGATTACATTTTTTTAGTTGATTACGTTATTTTCAAGATTTCATTGATTTGACAAACAAAAATAGTTGGTTTGCAATATTTAAAAGAGTAAAAAAAAACCAATTGGGGTGAAAAATTGGTAATAACTTCATTGTTGCTCGTATAGCAGAATAATTAAGTTTTTATCTAATATGAATGAATAATGATACTTCAGTCAAAATATGGTTATTAACTTTGCGGTTCCATGTTATTACATATTATCCATTTTATTATGAAGTTCAGATATTTCACGACAGTATTATTCCTTATCGGACTGGTTTTAAGTGGTTTGTCAGCTCAAAATCTTCCATCAGTTACCCGCATAGGACACACCAATCCTTCTGTTTCAGCCTTTGTGATGGGTGCAGGAGAGCAACTCTCGGGGCAACAGTTTCAAACCGATGGAATTCTCACTTACCACGGTTATCAATACGCGGTGTATTACAATCTGAACCGCAATGTGTGTATTGCCCGCAGAAAATTGCCCCTTGGTTCATGGCAGGAGGTGGTTCTGCCCTACAGAAATTCTGTAGATGATGCCCACAATACCATTTCAATCGGTATCAGTGCCAAAGATGGACGTATTCATCTTTCATATGACCATCACAACGACCCGCTGCGGTATTGTTATTCAGTAAAAGGAAGTGCCAATGATCCCGATAATATGCCCTGGAATGCTTCCGCCTTTTCAACAACAACCAGCATCATGGATAAAGCGATTCCTAACGTTACTTATCCGCGTTTTATTTCAAAACCCGACGGAAATTTACTTTTTGAGTGTCGCTTCCGCTGGAGTGGTTTTGGCGATAGTTACCTGCGTGAATACAATGCCGATACACAAACATGGAGTCTGATAGGTCGCTATTTACAGGGTGAGGATTTTACACCCGATGCCTGTGCATACATTAACGGTATGAGTTATGATAAATTTGGCCGCTTGCATGTTACCTGGTGCTGGCGCGATGACTTCGGTGGGGGTAGCAATCACGATTTTTATTATGCTTACAGCGAGGATCATGGTCGCACCTGGAAAGATACTTTCAATCAACACAAAGCAACAACCGACGTAATGGATCCTGTCGCTGATACCAAAACCGGCGGGGCACTGGGGCAGACAAAAAAAAGCTTCATGATTGAGGCAATTCCATACAACAGAGGTTATATCAATCAGGAAACACAGGATGTAGATAGCAGGGGAAGGATTCATGCGGTCAATTCGCATATTCCCGACGGACAAGCCAGCGACTCGAACTGGGGTAGTGCCCGTACGAAAGCACGTTTGCATCATCGTTTCAGGAAAGAAGACGGCACCTGGGTGAAGCGTCTTATTACAGTGAATGGAAATAGTATCAATTCAACCCGAAGGGTACATTTGGCAATTGATAGTTATGATAACGCCTATATTATTGCCAATAATGTGGGAGTACTTATGGCTGCATCCGATGATGATTATGCTACCTGGAAACTCATTTCTGAAGATGGTAAAACCGGAGTTTTGTCGGAACCGCTGGCCGATAAACCGCTGTTGAGAGAAAAAGGAGTGTTGTCATTTGTATATCTTGGTTCAGATAAAAGGATTTATGTTTTCGATCATCTTACGAAAAATCCAAACACCCCTCAGGGAACAGGATTATTAGCTGAGTATTATTCGAACGATAATTTTTCAGGATTGATTAGATCGCAGGTAGTTGCACATCATGAACAGATTGATCCTGCGGTAGTTGCGAAAAGCATCCGCTTGTCGGGTACATTCGAAACATTGTTGGGCGAAACCTATAAACTTCATATTACAACAGCCTCAAAAACGCATATCTATATTGATGATAAACTTCGCAGGATTATTCCTGCTTCGGCCAATTCAACAGAGTATGAAATTACTTTTCCTTTGATACCCTCCCACAAACACAATATAGTTATCGAAACAGCAGGTGCAACTTTGCCTGTGTTGCAATGGTCTTCATTATCAACTCCTAAACAGTCTATTCCGGCGACTTCGTTATATCCGGTGAAATCGAATACTCAGCCCGATGCGATTGTACCACCTTTTTTAACGCCTAAGGCCGAGCTAAATGAATTATTGCTCGGAACCAAAACAAGAATTCAAACATCAGAACGTCAAATAATTAGCTTTCCATCGTTCAATCCTCCAACAGAATACTCTATTGAAGTGAAGGCGCGTATTAACTCTGCGACCGGCAGAGGTATGGATGTTGAAGCTCGCAGCAACAACGGTAAGGGTTTCAGGTTTTCGCTCGGGCAGGGGAGTATCAGCCGAACTACTCCATTGACAGCAAATGATGAAATTGCTATTGTTGAAAATTCAACAGAACAGGTTTATCGTTTTGCGGTGAAGGCAGATCAGGTGCATGTTTATAAGGGTCAGGAATATTTGGGTGCACGAAAAACTGAAAATATCGGCAATATTCTCGCCGATGGAACCGAAACTGCATCATCTGGAACATACGGACCCGATCTGATTGGCAACTGGGCAGGACCCGGTGGTACTGGTCCGGGATTACCAACAGCATACGGATGGGATGCTACCGGCGCAACAGTTCCTTGGAATACAGCTAATGGTACTTCGGGAGTCAGATATCTCGATGTGAACACTTCAACTTCACCCAACCATTTGCTGGGCAATGGTGTTTTCACTGGTCGTTTGTTAACTATCCGCTGGGATGGTTCGCTGGGATCGAATGTGTACTATTATCCTGTTACTTTGGAAGCGAATAAAACCTATGAATTTGCTATGGTTTATGAGCACTGGAACAACGGAGCCATTGGTGCGCCCATAACCGTAGGAGTAAGTCGTACTAAAACTTCAGCGGGTATTTATCAATCGGCTACTTTTGCAACTGTTGAGAGAAACCGATTACAAAACGCCACATTCAGTTTCAACAGTAACGAAGCCGGACTTTATTATATCACCTTTACCGGAGCTTCTGGAACGATGTACGGAATTGGTAATCTGCAACTCAGAAGTGTTACTTACAATAGTAGTTTGATAATAGGTAAGAATTATCCCGGAGGTAGTGCCGATTTTGACCTTTTTTATGTTACTTATCAGGAAGGTGCGTATGCTCCATCGTCAGAAATACATCATGGACCCGATTTGCCAGTAAAGAAAACCCTGCCTGTTCAAATCCAGCAACCAATTACGATGCAATCGGCTACGGGTTCGAAAGATATAAAAACCATCGATTTTAATCCCCTGAGTAATTATTCGGTCGAAATTGCGGCAACAGTGAATCAGGCTGTTGGTCGTGGTCTCGATTTAGAACTTGTAGATGGTTATGGCCAGGGATTTCGCACTGCATTATCTGCTGAGTCCCTGAGATGGGCTTCACCTTTCAGTTCTATGCGCGAATTATCCAGAGTCGACAATGGAAGTCAGATAATTCGCTATGCTGTTCAGGGTAATCAAGCTCATGTTTATCTGAATGGGAAATTTTTAGAGTCGATGGCATTGAGCCAAATCGGGAATATGAATGCAGCCGGCACCCTGGAAGTGTTGCCAACAATTTTGAAACCAACGGGTTTTTATGATGGAATTAATTTAATTGCTAATGCCGATTTCAGAAATGATGCGCACAATGCTGCACCTTCAGGATGGCTGTCGGACAGAACCATGGGTGCTTCACCAAATTCCAGAGTTCAGGAGAAAAGTCAAACAACTGAGCTCTCAGCATATCAGGATGGCAAGAAAGCCTTTATGTTTCGTTTTGATGCCAGTGGTGGTTCCTATTATTCCTATCCTGTAATATTGAAAAATAACCAATGGCACGAATATTCTTTTGATTTGATAACCTGGGGTGAAAATGCAGGAGTTGAATTTGATGTTTTGATTGCCACATCGGCTGATGGAAATTCTGGCGTAATTCACACCCAACGGGTTAAAACACCGGCAGTTAGAGCTACTGCAGCCCGACAGATGGTGCGCTTCTTCACAGCAAGTATCCTCACCATTCCCCAACAGGAATATTATCTGGTTTTCAAAAGGGTTGCAACAGTGGGAACAATAGCAGTTACTGATCTTTATTTGAAAGAAGGTGGTTTGAACAGACTCCTTTTCGGTAAAAATTATACTGATGGTACTGCCAGTTTTCAGGTCGACTATATTACTGTTGATTATTCCGGTGCATTTGCACCACAGGAAATCACCTCCAATGGAAATATTGCTGCAATTGACACACCGAATGTTTTTGTAAGCGGAAGGCAATTAATAATCCGTAATCTGAATGATCATTCAGTTGTTAGTGTATATGATATCATGGGACGAAAAGTGTTGCAGCAATTGGTTAAAGCCAACACATTCAGCACTTTTTTAAATGAAGGAATATTTATCATCAGGGTGAATGAAAAAACGACAAAGATTACTGTAAAATAATTCGATCAGATTTTTCTGATCGTAATTTTCCCTGCATATCCCGAAACAGCTTTTTCAAAAAGCGCCCCAAGTGTTGGGTAGGCGTCGGCATTCCATTGCCCGCTTCTCACCGACAAGGTCTGTTTTATGGTTATTGTTCTTCCATTAACAGCGATGTTGGAGGTAAAACTACCAAACTCATTTTCAATCATTACGGGGGCGGGAGCGCTTTCAATAGTAAAATCATCGGGGATGAGGATAGTGATTTCATCTGCATCGACCCATCCCTCGTAAATAACTATGTCTTGTTTACGTTCTCCTTTTTTAAAGAATGCATTCGTGCTTCGCATCACATTAACCGGTAGAAATAACCTGCTGCCGGTTTTAGTGCCATACTGGTTGGTGCTCAGTTCGTATGTAATCCTGAGGGAGGGCAGGGCTGACTTGTTTTCAGTCAACAGCATGTTTTGAATCGTGGCTTGTGGCAAATTTATTTCCTTTCTCAGTTTGTCGGTCTGATCTTGTTGGCGGGCCGTCATAAATCCCATCATACCATCAAATTGTTTTACTTCGAGGCTTTTAAGCATTTTACCGGTTGCTTTACCATCAGATTCAATATTTAACTGCAGGTTATTCAGTTCAATATTCAAACTGTCGGGATAGTCTGGCAGTCGCTCCATTTTACCTCCGCGGTCATAATTTACCAAAGCATGATGTCCGGCAATATTGCTGTGAACGTAACCAAACGGAAATCTGGTGTTTGTACATTCAAGCCAAAGTGTGTCGCCCTGCAGTGGTACCTGCAATATCATGTGATTGGACCTCAGCATGGCTGTAAAATCATCGCTTAAATCTTTTTCCCTGCTGTCGGACCTGATGATACAGTGATTTGCTTCGATACCAAGATGATTCAGCATGGCTTTCAGATAGTTACTTAATCCTTTGCAGTCGCCGAATCCGGTACGACAAACCTCGGCAGCTGCAATTGGCTGATACCCGCCTACTCCTAATTGAATGCTTTCGTATCGGGTGGTCTTGCCCAAATGATGGTATAGGGTTTCAACTTTCTCTCTGTCGGTTTTCAGTTCCGAAGTCATGGCTGTAATCTGATCTTTTGTTGCCTGTGTAAGTTCTGTTCGACCTAAACACAAAACTTTCAGCCACTGAATGATGGTTTGGGTATTGGTGAGTTCACCCCTGGTATTTTCATAAACAAAGTCTTTGGGGCCGCTGTAAACCACAGGCATCAGATTAATAAACGATGGTGCAAACCGCTCTTGTTCAACCGCTTTGTAAGCGTTTATTTCCCATCGGCGGGAGTTCAATCCCTTTACTTCCTGTTCAGCGTATTTTCCGTCGAATTTAGTCGCTTTCACGTGGATGATGGTGCCAACAGGGCTGATAAGATTAAAAGAAGCTTTTTCAACCGACTGATTAAAACTGCTTACAGGCATGAAAACCGGAAAATAATAAATGCCATCGTTGTATTCCAATTCATATTCATAATGTATGGTAAACGGAAGTGCCGGATCCGAAAAATTCAGATAATACCTGAAATTGTCGGTTGCAAGATGTGATGAAATGGCATTAATTTCAATATCGCTTCTGCTATAGGTTTTAATTTTCTTCCCATGTGCATCAGTAATCGTCGCCTTAAATTTGGTCAGTTTTGTTGATTTGTCGCCCGATGCAACAAAATAACTTTCGCTGATTCCTTCCTTGTCGAGTATGGTAACTGCATGATTAAACCGGGCTGTGGCCGATGTAGGATTGCGGTAGGTATAATCACATTGCGACAGGCGGACAACGCTGTATGCGTTTTTCTTCAATGAGTCGGGTATCAGACTAACCCTGAAATCACTTTTGACTGATGCTCCGATACCGGTGCTAAATGTAAGTAAAACAAAAAGTGCCAACCAATTAGATTTGTTCATATGCAAGTGAATGACAAGTCTTCAGAATTTTTTTAACACAATCAGGGCATTGTTTTTATTCACAACTTCTGCAAAGAAGGTTTGCAACGACTGATAATCGCTGAATGGAAATATGGTTTGATTCAGATCGAACCGGTAACTCAATTCTATCAAACCGTTATTATGTTGAATGATGTAATTCATCACTCCATTGTTGTTGTTCAGGGTTATTTTGCCGGATTTGGGCATTTCTTCTATCTTGTAATTTTCGGGTAACCTGATTGAACTGGTGATTCGGTAAGAATATGGGTAATTGAACTCAACCGGCAATTTACGCTCCGACTGTACAAAATTGTGCTGGTCGATATGTGTGAAAATCAATGGATTCAGGTAAATAAAGTCGCTCTGATCTTCATTGTTTTTGCTGAATTTAATTGCTCTATTTACCTGATTAGAAATCAGAGATTTTTCGCCTTCATAGCTAACAGCCTCAATATCGATTTTCAGGTTTTTCTCTAGCTGTTGTAGATATTCAGTTGTATCTTTCATATTTCCAAGCGTTGTCTTGATGCCCAAAGCAGGTTGATCATTGTAAATGCTGGTGTATGTGCCGGTAATGCTGCCATCCGATTTTAGTTCTGCTGTTATCAGATTGACAGTCATGTTTTTGCCGATGCTGGTCAGGTCGATCCATTTTTCGGCGATATCATTGCTGTAAACCCTCGCTTTGTCGACAAGCAAGTCGGTTGGCAGCATATTCAAACCACCGTATTGTGCCGAACCATCCATAAAATACTGCTTTCCTTGGCTATCGGTTGCCATCACCACATAAGTGTTTAATTGATCGATGGAAGGATAAGTCATGGGTAATCGACCGCGCGATCGTCGGCTTAAGAGTACAGGACAAGCGTTAATACCCGCGTCTTTGAATGCAGAGAGCAGTACAGCATTGATTTGTGCATTGTTACCTTTTCCATTCTTAATAGCTTCCGACGGATTAGAAATCATAGCATAACTCTCGTTCCATGATATTTTTTCTTTCACAAACTGAAAAATGGCTTCAATTTTGGCTTTTTCATCCGGTATATTTGAAATTAATGCTGATATTTCCTTCTTGAAAGGATTGTTTCTGGTTATATAACTGTTAAATTCAGTATTGTCACGGATAGTTTTGTCCACATTTTCCCAATTATGAGTGTATGGTCGATAGAAATCTCCGGGGAAACGGGTACCCTGAAGCTCAAAGCGCAGTCCCGACATAAAATCACGAACATTCCACACATAACTATCGTCGCGTAAGGCTGGAATATTCTCCATTTTATACACAATTCTACGGGCAGAACAGGTCAATGGCTGGTTGTTCATACTTCCGGATTCCCGGATGTTGAATACCTGATTTTCGGGCACTTCTTTAACATCCAAACGTTCATAACCTTTCGATTCGATATTATATTGAAAATACTCAGGAATCAGCACTTCATACCTTGCATATTGTACCGGTATTTCGGATTGGAAATTCCAGTTTGGTAAATCGTAATAGAACGATGAGGTAATGTTATATCTGTATTCTATCACCGTTCCTTCTTTTACGTTAGGTATAGCAAACTTAACTATCTTAACAAAATCCGATGCTTTTTCTTCAAATACGTATTTCTTATCTAATTTTGATTTTTCAACTTTCCCATTCTCCAGATTATATGCATTGGCTTCGATCTTGTCGACAACCTCACATCCTGAACGGTTACAACTCACTTGTACCTGAATGGTAGCATGTTCGGCACCTTCCGGCTTCAGAATTTTTACTCTTTTGCTAACTTCAGTAACTACCTTAAAATCATTGTTAATTATCTGATAAGACGTGTATCCGTCGTGATAAAGCACTAATGCGTTGGCTGAAGTGTCGTTTGGATATTGTTTCATTTCCAGTTCGGATTTATCGATTTTTCCGAACTTATAGTTGTTCCATTGAGCTGTTATAGGGCCTGAAAATGATAATAGCAGTGCTGCAATAACAGAAGCAAAAACGATGAATGATTTCATACAATGTGTTGTTTAAGTTCGGAGTCTAAAAATTCCAGCCAAAGATAAATATATTTTTTAAAATAAAATAAGGTTTACTCACAAATATGCGGTAAACCTTATTTTGAGATACAATTAATTTTATGTAATTATATCAGATTTTAAATAATTATCAATTTTAGCGACTGAATTCTTCTATAAAAACTACTTTATCGCTCTTGATGAGACCGTTGTCAAAAGTGGTTTTCTTTACGTAGATTCCTTTTTGGGGTTCTTTTACAGATACTCCACTGATGTTGAAATATTCAACTGCTACAATACGACCATTATCGCCGGGATTAACAACAGATGTTGGCAAAGTGGCTTTGGTTGATGGAACAGGAAGGCCGGTAAGAATATAAGCTGCATTACGCCACATTGTCAGTCCGTCATTGGTAATGTTTCGTCCTCCGGTAGCACAAATAGCTCCAAAGTTCATGTTAAATGTTATCATACGGCTGTTGATTATTGTATTGTCGATTACGGTACCTGCAGGAATATCGTTGATAGAAATCGTTGCATCGGTAACTGTAGCTGGTTGTGCAAGCAATGTGGTAGTGTTCGACATTACATTTCCCCTGGCAACATTGAGAGATTTCGCACCAGTAGCACCAACATCATTTGTACCCGTTACAAAAATGGAAATTTCGTTGTTACTGTTGATAGTACAAGCCTTGAATAAATCATGATTAAGAGCGCCGGGTAATACTGTTATAGCAAGTTGTGCGATGTCGGCAGCAGTAGCTGTGGATGCACCCACAGCGAGATTGTTTCTGAATGCATATGTTTTATTGTAAATAACGGGCTTTGGCATAGCTGACAACGACAGTGATCCTGTAGTTTTAAGAATACCGGCACCTGATCCAAAGCCTTCCTGTACTACAACAAGATCATAGGTGTCTAAACCGGGTATAACATCTGTTGCAGTTGCAACAACAATTACGGTTACATCAAAATTGGGGTCTGCTTTTAATACCTGAATAATAGGATCGTTGTCGACAGTGGTCGCAGTTGCATCCATAACTTTGGTAAAGGTGCAATAAGCAACTTTCTTTTTCTGAGCACCAAGATTGAGAATTAAGCCTGCAAAGAGGCAAATGAGTAGAATTTTTTTCATGCGAATTATTTTTAAGAGTTATTGATAGATTTTATCGAATACAAAGGAAATGTATTTGTAAATTGCCGGACTTATCTATTTGATTCAAACACTAATGATTTTGATTTTTATTAATAAGAAAACACAGGATTCGCAATTTGCAGAATCCTGTGTTTTGATTTATTGTTTATTGTACTGTTATTGAACAACTACTTTTATCACTCTGTCGTTTGCTTTTACAAGGTAAACGCCCGACTGAAGGTTCGTTTGAACTTGTTCTGTGTGTGCCTGGGCTGATTTCACAAGTTGTCCGTTCAGTGTAAATATACGAACCATCTCTCCTGCTTCCGTACCATGGATCGTAACCTGATTGCCCCTGGTTGTAGCAAACAATTTGCGAACGGCATTGTCGGTTGTCCCTGAAAGCATATCAGAGATATCATACAGTTCCCAATTATCAATGTAAGCGACCAAACCGGTTGATGCACCGCAATTGTTGAAGAAGGCAACTCCCGAGCCGGGAGCAGTGCCGGCGGTAAAGTTGGCTGTGAATAGGCTCCATTCGCCGTTGGTGTTAGGTACTTCTATGTTAAAATCACCACTACCACCATTTACATTGGCATTTTGGATGCCCATGTTGAATGTACCATCAACAGTTTTTACCATTGCTCTGAAATGATAGGTGTTACCGGCTGTCCAGGTAATCACAGGTGAACTGATAGAGCCACCGTTAGGCCAGCATGCAGCAGTACCGTTTATCTTGATGCTGTACATACCACAATATGCTTCGCTGCCACTAACCAAACTTACATTTCCCCATGAACCCGGAATGCTGTTGAGATATGGATCGGGAACTAAATTGGTCTTATTTGGTAAATGAGGAGTAAAGCAGTTTTTGTCCTTTGAGGTGGTAATGTTGATGTTGCGTGTGTCAACACCTGTGGTGTTAATTGATATTGTTCCGGTAACATTGGCAACCTCATCCCATACAACAGTGATCACGTTGGTTACATTGCCGTTTGCATTCGTGATGGTATAGGAGCCTCCACCATTATTTACCAGGTTGTTGCCGCTCAGTGTAACACCGCTGATAGGAGCACTGATACTGATGTCGCCGCTCAAATTTGAACCTGTTACATCAAACGTTGTAGTATTGGCACTCGCATTGCTCAGGAAAATGCTGCTTTTTGTAACAGTCATATTTGGAATAGCCAGCGGACCGTAATAATACAGACGGAAGTTGTCTAACAAAACCCACTGACTCATTGTAAAGCTACCATTGCTTCTGAATGAACCCACAATGCCAATTCTTGCAGTACCTGTTGCGTCAACAACAAAATAAGTGAGCTCATTATCGTACAAACCATTGGTGGTCATTGCATCGAAAGCATTCGACATGGTGTTCGGATAGGTAATTCCATTCACTATGCTACCGGTAGGACTTGTTGTTTCTGCAAATATTGATTTCAAAGGTTCATAGGTTGTGGTGCCGGTGACAGTAGCGTACAGCTTTGCTGACCTGCCATCCCAACCATTGATATACCAGTTCTGGGCAGCTGTCGAAAGTGCCTGCGGACGTTCGAAACCCTGAGCTTTGAACGTATATACTCCGGCTGGTAATCCTGTTATTGTTTGACTGATATCGAACGATCTTCCAAAATATTCAACTTCCTGAAAATTATAACCAAAACCGGCAGTGGCTGTCCATCCGGTAGCAGGACTTTCATTAAAGCTTGCATTTACTATCGAAGTTGTTCTGTCCTGCGGGGCCAGTGCAGCATATAAACTGGCGGCTGCGGCGTTAATCTCGGCTGCAGTCCCTGTATTGTATGTAGCAATATACGAAGTTAAATTGATGCTGCTGCCAATCAACCTGGCAATTTTCATATACTTGTCAAGATTAACCTGTGCGTTGAATTTCTCCACAGCAGCAGGAGTACAGAATTTCCACTGGGTGTAAGCGCTTGCAGGTCTGTTATATCTTACATCAGAAACCACGCCGGTGTTACTATTGTAAAAAGTAGCCGATGCGCCTACAAATTGATCTGCATTATAACTTGCATAAGTGCTGGGCGACTGTATGGTATAGATGTTCTTAACAGCGTCGGCCAGAACAACATTCCATGCGTTTTCGGTTACATTATCGGTGTACATCCAGCCATCAACCGCACTAGCTCTGAAAAGTGTTCTGTTACTCGCTTCATATTGTAGTGTCCACAGACTGCCGTTTGCAATCATAGTTATCAGCGAGCCCTGGGAGGGGAATACAATTGCCTGTGTTGTCCATTCGCCACCCCTGTCGAGAAATGCCTTTGCTCCGACATTGTAAACATAATACCCCGTATTTGCACTGAAAGTTGTGCCTTCCGGTTCGGGATCCGACCAGGTTTGTGCCTGAATAACTGCACTGAATGCGATAATCATCGCCAGTAAAAAGTAAATTTTCTTCATGATAGTCATTTTTTTCGGGTATAAATTTTTTTTAAAATTACGCTTACAAATATTCACCTAATTTCCGGTTTAGCAGGTGGACTATCAGTTCAAAAAGGTGAATAAAACGTGAAAATGACCGGTTTTTGTCTTTTTGTTATTGGAATATAGATTACTTTTGCTCCAGCACGTTAGATTTAGAACAAATATAGCATCATAAATCATTTTGTATCATGAATAATCATTTGCTAAAGTTTCAAATAATTGGTATTCTGTTCGTTTTGTCAGCAAATTGTATTGTTTCTTTAGGAGCCCAGCCCGGCGACACACTTCTAATTCAGAATAAACGGTATAAGATTCTTTCAAATAACCTGATTTCAAATCCGGGTTTTGAAGATGGCTTCACAGGATGGACCGATGCCACAACTACAGCAGCTACGCTTACCAGTGCAAAGTTCTCCATTGCAACATCTGGTGGTGTTGCAAATTCCAGATTTCTGATCGGTTTAACAAACGAAAATTCAAGTTCTTCGGGTTCTATTGGTGCAGGATGGCCTATTGCATCCGGCAAAACTTATTTGTTCGCTTATCAGGTGAAGTATTTGTCTGCTTCAACGCCTGCAGGAAATGAAAGTTTTCTTAAAACGTCGCTGACTAACAATAAAAATTCTTCGTCTGAACCAAAAGTAATCATTCCTGAAACAAGTGTGCAGGGTGCGGGATTGTGGACCCGAAATCATGTTTATTTCACAAATTCAAATCCTGCCTATACACAACTTATGGTTCGTTTCAGGTGGCTGAACAATCGCCTTGGTTTCGACGATTTCATGCTTTATGAAGCAATAGAAGTTGCAAACAACTCAGCATTGGAACAACTCATTGCCACGGCCGAAAATGTATATGACGCACAGGCAAATGGTGCTGCTGCTTTGATTACAGCTATCAATACTGCCAAAGTATTTTTGTCGAACACTGTGCCTGTAGAGATTGAGAAAGCCATCAGCGACCTCAAATCAGCAATACAGAATTATCAGTATGCAAACGCATCGCCTGCAAAACCACTCGATCTGACATCCCGTATTACAAATCCATCATTTACGGATAATAACACAACAGGTTGGCAGAATACCGGAACAATTAACTTCAATGTCGTTGAGTTTTTTCAAAGAACTTTCGATATGCATCAGGTGATCAGCGGTTTACCCGCAGGAAGATACAGGTTAAAAGCACAGGGATTCGAACGCCCCAAAGCCAATGATGGGGGAGCAGCTTTCAGGGCGAAAACCGAAACTATTTACGCCCGGTTGTATGCACAGGCAAAGGATTATTCCGACCAGCAACTGACTTTCAACTCTTTGTATCAGCACGGTTTTACAGGTACAGGATCGCTGAATGGTTTTCTGAACACAATGTCGGCCGCTTCAACCATGCTGTCGAACATCACCAATATGCATTATGAAATGATACTCGATGGTATTTTAGTTGGCGTTGACGGAAAGCTGACCATAGGTGCTAAGTCTGACCTTCAACAGTCGGGCTATTGGGTATTGTTCGATAATTTTCGACTCGAATATCTTGGCACAGCAGGAGTCGATGATTTGATAAGGTCACTGAACAACAGAATTACTGATGCTCAGGTGCTGCTTTCGGCTCACATGCAGAATAGTGTTACAATACTATTGAATAATGCAATTGCGTTTGCTGCTACAACTGCAACAGCCAACCCTCCCGTGGTCAACGATTTGCTATTTGCGAATGATAGCCTGAATAAGGCGATTGCAACTGCAAACACTTCTGTCGATGCGTTTAAAACGCTACAAAAAGGCATAAATCACGCAAAACATATACTGACATTGTTAGATAAAGCAGATGAAATAACCAAACTTCAGAATGCCATCCAGCTTGCTGAACAACATTATGCTAACCGCGATTTAACTCTGTCGCAGATTAACTCTGCTGCATCAACTCTCACAACTACCACCCGTAGTGTAGGTAAGCAAATATATGTGCCGGTATGGATGATGGGCGATGTGTATAACCCAGCTAACAACTGGTCGATTGAACGAAGTAAACAGTCGAAAAACTGGATTCTCTTCTGGGAGCCGGGTTTTGGCGACAATCCCGGACCATCCATCGATGATTGTTTGGCTATCGCTGAGAGGTCGTTTGATTTTTTTGCCGATTCATTAAAATTCATTCAGCGGGGCGCATCCAAAACCGATACTTACAAGATGATTATCCGTTTACGCTTTACGAGTGATTGGGAAGCCTCGGGTTCGGGGGTAGACAATACAATTGGGTTGCTTACACTTACACCCTCGGCCATGACTTCACGGGGTGGACAAACTGTGGCTCATGAGGTAGCACATTGCTTTCAGTATCAGGTACATTGCGATAATAATGATAATAATGGCTGGACCTACGGCTTTGGTCCAAATGGGTCGGGAGGAAATGGTTTCTGGGAAATGTGTGCACAATGGCAGGCCTATAAGGTGTTTCCGAATGCACAGTTCGCTAACGAATGGTTTAACGGATATCTTGCTTCTGTTCACAAAAATCCAATGCATGAAACTCCGCGTTACAATAATTTCTTCATTCATGATTACTGGACTCACCTTCATGGTTTGGATTTTATAGGGCGTTTATGGAATAGATCTTACAGGCCTGAAGACCCTATTGAAACATACAAACGCATTACTTCCATTTCTCAGAGCACATTCAACGACCAGATGTGGGATTGTGCCGCAAGGTTTGCAAGCTGGGATATTCCTGCACTCAGGTCGCGTGGAGCTGGTTATATTTTATCCAGACCGCAACCTAAATTCCTGAATATGGGAAATAATGTGTGGAGAATCGACTCCCTTGCATGTCCCGAAAACTATGGACATAACATCATTCGTCTGAACACCCCACTTACTGCCCAAACTGTTGTAGCCAATTTCGAAGGATTGGCAGGTATTGATGGATATCGCAAGCTGAACACTTCTGCCGCCGGTTGGAGAATCGGATTTGTAGCTTTGCTGAGAGATGGACGACGCGAATATGGTCAAGTACAAACAGTTTCGATGGGAAATAACAACGGGAAGGTTACAGTTACTTTCCAATGTCCTGCCAATTGCGAACGACTCTGGTTTGTGGTTTCCGGAGCACCTCTTACACACTGGCGCCACGCATGGGACGATAATGATGCAAACGATGAACAGTGGCCATACCAGGTGAACTTCTTAAACACCAATCTGCTGGGTTTCTCCAATGTGATCAATGAATTGGAACAAAGTGATGCAATCGAATGGTTTGCCACTGTAAACAATAGGGTTTTGCAGGTAGAAAATCTGCCGGAATTTACCAGAGTAAGGGTGATGAATATGCTTGGTAGCGTTGTCATCTCACAAAATGCTGAATCGGGAAAATTTATTACAGATCTCCCTGTCGGGCTATATCTTGTTGTTGTGGAAAATAGCACCGGTATTCAGTCACGGAAAGTAGTAGTAAGGTGAAATAGCGGATTTGATTGCCGGATGTGGTTTTCAAAACTTCCGCCATATTCAACGGTACTCCGGTTGGTAAGCGGCGATAAGAATTAGTGAATCAATTATCCATGTGCTGCATGAATCCCGGGTACTTTAAAACCAGCATTTTTTGCCCGCACTGCGGCACTCCGGAAATGATTAATACATTGTCTATCGCACTTTTATCGGGTGCAACGGGAGCACTTTCGTTCGATTCGAAAGGGATGGCAGAAGGAGCAACAGTTTGCCATTCCGTTCACTGCACCATACTGCCACATCGATAGCATGCCTATATTGTTACGAAAAGTAACCGATTTTATGGTTAAAACCTCTATTGTCTGAGGCATAATTGATATTTTTAAGAGCAAATGTAAGGTCTTTAATTCTTAACTCAATAACAAAATGCACCCAATCACCACACCGGATTGAATTGATTTCTTTGTTTTGAGTCAAAATTATACTATTTTTGCGCTGATATTTATTAAATCGAATTAAATGGAATTAGTTATAATTTGTTTAGCAGCATTTTTCACCGCTGTCTTAACTTTCTTTTCTGGCTTTGGCTTAGGAACAATTTTAACCCCTGTTTTTGCAATATTTTTTCCGATTGATATCGCCATTGCGCTTACTGGGGTGGTTCATTTTACAAATAATCTTTTCAAGATTACCCTGGTGGGAAAAAGTGTCGACAAAGCTGTATTACTGCGGTTTGGTATTCCTGCCATACTTGCTTCGTTTGCAGGTGCCTGGTTGCTTTTGAAAATCACCGTATTACCTGCTTTCTTCGAATATGAATTGTGGGGAAGAACGTTTGAAGTAACACCCGTGAAACTGATCATTGCCATGTTGTTGATCGTATTTTCCGTGTTCGAAATCTCTCCATCATTCCAAAAAGTTCAGTTTGGCAAAGATAAACTGGTTTGGGGAGGCGTACTGAGTGGCTTTTTTGGCGGATTATCAGGGATTCAGGGTGCAATACGCAGTGCTTTTCTTATCAAAAGCGGACTTTCAAAAGAAGCCTATATTGCAACCGGAGTAGTGATTGCCTGTTTGGTCGATTTCAGTCGGTTATCAGTTTATGCTTCGCGTTTTACCGCTGCTAATCTGCACGAAAACCTTACACTGCTTATATCAGCAACGCTGGCAGCCATTGCCGGCGCATACTTAGGAAAAAAAATGTTGAAAAAGGTAACTTTGCGAAGCATTCAACTTCTTGTAGCCATTATGCTGATATTGATTTCAATAGCTTTGGGGTCGGGGTTAATTTGATTGGGTTTTAACCCAACTTGCGCAAGAATCAACTTCCTAAAAAAACATCATTTCTTATAGGCTTGATATTCAGTTACATGCAAA
>CAYGJI010000058.1:0-11957 GCA_964350125.1 uncultured Paludibacter sp.
GTAATACATTGTAATACTGATGAAAAATCAATTTTTAATAATAATGTAAAGCCCAAAATTAAGTAATACTTTATCAGTTCAATTAATTATTTTACCTTTGCGTGAAATTTCCAACAATGGATAGAATAGGGGAAAGGATAAAGCGAAAAAGGGAAAATCTTGGATTGCAACTCAATGAACTTGCCAAAAAAGTAGGCATTAGTTCGAGTGCTCTGTCTCAGATTGAAAACGCGAAAGCCTTTCCTACCATCATCACCCTGAAACACATCGCAGATCAGCTCGACACTACCGTAGGTGAACTTATTGGTGAAAATGAGATTGAGAACAATCCCTTAGTCAGAAAGAAGGAAAATAAACTGATTGCAACGAATGAATTTGGTGCAGACATGTATGGGCTATCGAATCAGATACTCAATAAGTTGATGGATACGTACATGATACGTTTTCCTGAAAAATCAAACAGTATGGGCATGTTTGGCAAGCTTTCAGGTCAGATTTTTTGTCATTTGCTGAAAGGAGAACTGGAGTTTGAGATAGATCATCAAACCTATATCATGGAAGAAGGCGACAGTGTTTATTTCAATGCAAGGCGAAATTTCAGGTTTCTGAACAATAGTAAATATACAGCAGAATTACTTTTTATTACATCGCATACATGAACCCGACTTTGTATTCCGAATTAAACAAAAAATAAACTACATCTCAAAAAAAAATCATGAATAAGTTAATTGCAGAACTTAAAAAAAAAGGCATTGAGTTGCCTGCAGAAACAGTTGATGTTTTAATCAACTGTCCGAATTATACAATTTTCAATACCGTTGAAGAGCTTGCCACTGCCGCAGTGGGTGGCACTGGCAGCAATTCTTTTGACGTTCAGTATGATAT
Source organism: uncultured Paludibacter sp. (assembly GCA_964350125.1). GTDB lineage: Bacteria > Bacteroidota > Bacteroidia > Bacteroidales > Paludibacteraceae > Paludibacter. The sequence continues at coordinate 886 of CAYGJI010000058.1, forward strand.
ACCCGGCAAGGGTAAGATTACCGAAGTTGTGGTGCACCGTGTAACAAATGGCGTATCAGCTAATTACACTGACCCTTACATGCGTCGTCGTGACCCGGATACGATGGCAATTGCCGATGAAGAGCCAACCGACAAGGAAACTTTCGTTGAGAAATACGGATACGAATTCGATGACTTAAAGAAACAAACTTTCGACTGGCTTAAAACCCAGGAACTTGCTGTTTTCTTTTATTTTGCCGGACGTGAGGGAATCGGAGTAAACGGAATTGCAGTGGCTCCTGCCAACGCAGGTTTTTTTGCAATGGGACTGGCTATGCTTCAGGTAATGCTTCCTGTAAGTGAATTGCCTGAAAACATGGAACTTGATTCAATCATTTATGTAGCACCTACTTTCCGTCACACACATTTCGATGGCAAACAGGTAGTGGTTCATAATCGTGAAGATAATCGTCATGAAATATATTCTTACAACCTTTATCCTGGCCCAAGTGCCAAAAAGGGATTATATGGTGCACTGCTTACCCGTGGTGAAAAAGAAGGTTGGATTACTGCACACTGTTCAACTGTACAGGCTGTAAGCCCATACGACAATACAACAACTTTCATACATGAAGGTGCAAGCGGTGGTGGAAAAAGTGAAATGTTGCAGCACATTCTGCGTGAGCCCAACGGGCAGGTTTTGATTGGGGTTAATTCCATTACTGATGAGCGCAGACTTTTCAACCTGCCGATTCTTTCATCGTTCAATCCTGTAACCGACGATATGGCGCTTTGCCATCCGTCCATACAAAAAGGAAATGGTAAGCTTACAGTACTTGATGCTGAAAATGCCTGGTTTATTCGTGTAGATAGCATTAATGAATATGGTGATGATCCGTTTTTGGAGAAAATCACCATTAATCCTCCATGTCCGCTGTTATTTTTAAACCTCAAGTCAAGACCTGACAGTACTGTACTCATTTGGAATCATACTGAAGATGCTCCAGGAAAAAAATGTCCGAATCCACGCGTAATTCTTCCACGAAGTATTGTACCCAATGTAGTTGGCACCCCGGTATCGGTTGATATACGCAGTTTTGGCGTTCGTACACCACCAAGTTCACTTGAAAAACCAAACTACGGAATTATTGGCTTGTTCCATATTCTTCCACCGGCGCTGGCATGGTTGTGGAGATTAGTTTCACCCCGTGGACATGCCAATCCGAGCATCGTAGGTGGAAAAGCAATGGGCTCAGAAGGTGTAGGATCATATTGGCCATTTGCCACTGGAAAAATGGTTATTCATGCAAATTTATTGCTGAAACAAATCCTGGAAACGCCTGCAACACGCTACACCCTGGTACCCAATCAGTATATCGGAGTTTGGAAAGTAGGATTTAAACCACAGCTGTTGATGCGCGAATACCTCACCCGCAGAGGAAATGCACGATTAAGGTCAGACCAGTTTCAACCTGCACGTTGCTCTATTCTTGGTTATGAATTAAATTTTCTTACCATCGAAGGTGCCAAAATCCCTTCCCGATTCCTTCAAACTCACAAACAAAGCGAGATGGGTATTGAAGGTTACGATAAGGGAGCTGCCATTTTGGAAGATTTCTTCAGAAATGAACTTCAGAAATATCTCACCGACGAACTGGATCCGCTCGGACGTCAGATTATTGAAGCCTGTCTGAATGGAGCTACTGTGGAAGATTACAACGCATTCATTCCGATGCAATAAGCACTATTGAATTATTTCAGAAAAGCCGGAGTTGAACTATTATTCATTATCCGGCTTTTTTATATGCATATTTTCAAGCATTTGTACCATTTCATTCTGCGTTTTTTGTAAATAAATATCGTTGTGGAAACTATCGAGCTTTCGAAGCAGGTAGGCAAGCAAGTTTTGGTCCTCATTCGAAAGATTACCAACCACAATTTGTGAAACTACATTCATCATAGGCAAAACTTTGATCAACTCACTTCTTCCTGCTGGTGTGATTTTTAATAATTTCCTGCGTTTGTCTTCATCATCATTGTACTGTTGTACAAAACCATGCTTGATCAGCCTGTTCAATATCTCAATACCTGAAGTTTTCTCCATTACCTGGGTTTTAATCAATTCATGCTTGGTCATGTAATCATGTGTCATGAGGGTAATCAGAAACGAAAACTCATCAGCCGTATTTATTTTACTCGCTTTCAAAGCTTTCTTGATATACATCTTGGCATACCTGAACAACAGCGTAATCAGAATCGACACATCTGTCATTGCATTCTGACCCGGATGAGTCTGGTGCAGAAATTCATCATGGCCACCACTTTTCTTATTTCTGATAACGGATTCCGGTACAAACCTCGCATTCAGAAAGCCAAGAAAATCAGTGGTATTCAGATGATTCTCATTTTCACCATTTTCATTGATATAGATTTCAAGATAATCTAAAAGATCAACAATGATTTTTTTTGTTTTCATTAACTACTTTCTTTTCCAGAAAAATAATGATTGAATATCATTGGAACAAATTTGTACCTATTTTGTTTAATTGATATTAAAATGCACCAATAAAGTCAAACTTTGAGTTATTATGAATTTATATGACAAGACATGCTTCAAGTCTGCACATTTAGTTGCAAGACTTTACAGCACTTCTTTCTACATTTCCACCAGATTGTTGAAAAGAAGGCATCGCGAAGTTATTTTTGCAGTGTACGGTTTTGTACGTTTTGCTGATGAAATTGTCGACACTTTTCATGACACAGACCAACGATATCTGCTTCTGAGATTGGAAGAGGATTTGAAAGAGAGTTTGCAAAGAGGCATAAGCATGAATCCTGTTTTGCATTCATTTCAGAAAACTATACATGAGAACGCCATACCGTACGAACTGATAGATGCATTAACTTAAAAAAATTGCCCGTACCAATCCAACTTTGATAATGAATGACAGAATCATAATTTCTGATACTATGAAATTTGCACTTTTAGTCAAAGCGATATGGATGTATAAACTGAAAATGATATGATTGACAAAACAAAAGTAATATTGGTTGATGAAAAAGACAGGGAAACCGGAGTGTCGGACAAAATGGAAGCGCACCGTAAAGCTTTATTGCACAGAGCAATATCAGTATTCATTACAGACGGGGAAGGAAGATGGTTGATGCAGCAAAGGCATGTTGATAAGTATCACTCCCGCGAATTATGGTCGAATGCCTGCTGCAGTCACCCCGCTCCTGGCGAAAGCACACCCGAAGCCGCCAATCGCAGGTTGATGCAGGAAATGGGCTTAACTACAGAACTTTCGAAACTATTTGTATTCAAATACATGGCTCCCATGGAGGATGATCTTAAAGAGCATGAAGTGGATCATGTATTTTGGGGCATCAGCAAAGAACTGCCTCTCCCCAATCCCGAAGAAGTGCAGGATTACAGATATATGCATTTTGAAGAAATAGATCAGGAAATAAAGTTGAATCCGGGTATTTACACCGAGTGGTTTAAAATGATATACAGGGAAGTGCAGGAAATAATTCAAAAAAGGCAAACGAATGTTTAAAGACAAACTGAAAGCACCCTCGAAAGAAAAGATGACAGTGCTTTTTCTGATTCTTTTCTATCTGGTGGGTGTTGCCGGCATGACCATACCTGCCACTTCTGCCTTTTTCGTAAAGCTTACACCTTATCGGCAGTTATAGCTATGGGAGTGGATTGGGAAGCAAACTTTCAAAAACAAGCTTTTTGAGCAGGCAACATGTTGGACTTAATATCATGTATCATTTTCATCAGATGTATCATCTTGGTGTTTTAATTGTTGAATCAGCCGCAAGAAAAATCAATAAAACTTACGAATGGAAAGGTCGAAATATATCCTGATTATAATGATAAGTCTGGTTTTCACAGCCATTGCAAATGCAAAAACCAATCAGCAACAAATATACGAAGCTTACAAAAACGGCGATATGAGTCGTTGGCGCAACATCGTACTGAATATGGAAAAGGCAGAAAACCAATCGGATGCATACCGGCTTGAACTGATTAATTATCAATATGGTTACATTGGATGGTGCGTGGGTACCGGACGAAAAAATGAAGCTAAGCTCTGGATGGAGAAAATGCAGGCCAATATTGACCTTCTTGAAAAGAAGCAGTACGAACCTGCCAGCATCGAAGCATACAAGGCGGCCATGATTGGTTTCAGGGTTGGTCTCAATCGCTTACAGGCACCCTTCATCGGACCCAAAAGCGTGGAATATGCCAAAAATGCGATGAAAGCAGATCCACAAAATCCAATGGGATTTTTACAATATGCCAATATTTTACACTTTACGCCCGGACTTTTCGGAGGTTCCGATGTTGAAGCAATAAAACATTACTTGTTGGCACTCAGGAAAATGGAGCAAAAAATGAACATTTATCGTGAAAACTGGAATTATCTCAGTTTACTGGCTGCCATCGCAACAGCATATTACGAATACAACCAAAAAGAGAAAGCCATTGAATATCTGCGCAAGGCTTTGCAGGTCGAACCCGGATTTCAGTGGGTAAGCAAAGAATTATTACCGAAATATTTAAAGAACAAATAACAATATGGAAAAGAGTAAAGATATTATCATTGCAGGAGCTGGATTAGGAGGACTGACAACAGCACTTCGACTGGCTACCCGGGGCTATAATGTTCAAATCGTCGAAAAAAACAATCGGGCCGGAGGCCGTTTGAATCAGATCAAAAAAGATGGTTTTACCTTTGATACCGGACCCAGTTTTTTCAGCATGTCGTATGAATTTAAAGAGTTTGCACGCGATTGCGGCATCGAATTACCCTTCGAATTTATTGAACTCGACCCGCTGTACACAGTCAATTTCAGCGACAGTCCAAAAACCTACACTCTGTACAAAGACATCGACAAGCTGGCTGAGCAATTCAGGGAAGTGTAACCCGATTTCAGGGCAAAAATGGAAAGAGCTGGACAGCTGATGCTTATGTTATTAATTCGGATGCAGCAGTTTTCAGAGGCAGGGTATTGCAAAAGAAAAGTTATTCAGAAGCCAAATTGAGTAAAATCAACTGGACCATGGGATATCTTACCTTTTATATAGGTGTACAGGGAAAACTTCCACAGGTGAATCATCATAATTACTTTCTGGGAACCAATTACAAAGATTACGCTATGAAAGTACTGAAGCAGCCCGACACCCTCGAAAAACCATACTATTATGTGAATATGCTTTCGAAACACAATCCCGATTGTGCACCCGAGGGTTGCGAAAGCCTGTTTTTGTGTGTCCGGTTCCAAATTTAATGTACAAAAAAGACTGGAGCGATCGCGATAAAATTGTGGATAGCATCCTGACTGACTTTTCGAACCGAATTGGTCAGGACATCAGCAAATCGGTGATTTCAGTAACCATATATACCCCACAGGAATGGGAAAAACATTTCAATTTGTACATGGGCAGCGGATTGGGATTGTCGCATCATCTTATGCAAATCGGGGCTTTCAGACCTTCGAATAAGGATGAAGATTACAACAATGTGTTTTATGTGGGCGCATCCACAACCCCGGGTGCAGGATTACCAATGGCCGTGATTAGTTCAAAACTGACCACTGAAAGAGTGATTAAATTCTTCAGCTAATTTAAAAATTATCTTCATAAATAAGCTCTATAAAGATATCTAAAATATCTTTGAATTAATTTAGAACATTTTTGTACATATTCTGTTATAAATGTACAAATTAATACTAATTAATTTTTTGACTTTCACAATTACAGGGTTTATTGATAAATCAGATAAGATAAAGATGAAGAAACTAATATTCAGTATGCTTTTGATTTCAGGAGTAATTTTTGGCCTGAATGCACAAAAAGGAACCATCAAGGGTCGTATTTTTAACGCAAAAACCAACGAACCTCTTGAGTTTTCAAACATAATTATTCAGGGTACCAACATTGGATCCACCTCCGACCTTGATGGAAATTACACTTTCACCAACATTGATCCGGGGTTTAAACGGCTTGTTGTAAGTATGGTTGGTTTTGAGACCACCACTTCTCCGGAAATTCAGGTTCAGGGAAATCAAACTGTTTTCCTCGATATACCTGTGAACGAAACCACTCAAAATCTCAACGAGTTTGTTGTAAAAAGGAATATTTCAGCCAAAAGGATTGAAAGTCCGCTTTCGGTAATTGCCATTGGTGTACAGGAAATTGAAAAAAGTGCCGGTGTTAACCGCGATGTATCGAAATTGATACAAACCCTTCCGGGCGTGGCAGTTACCGATCCAAACCGTAACGACTTGATAGTTCGTGGAGGTGGTCCGTCGGAAAATGTATTTTATCTCGATGGTATTGAAATCCCAGTCATAAACCATTTTACAACCCAGGGTTCATCCGGTGGTACGGTAGGTATTATCAATCCCGATTTTGTGCAGGATATTCGTTTTTACACCGGAGCCTTTCCTGCAAACCGAACCAATGCACTCAGTTCAGTGATGGAAATCAGACAGCGCGAAGGAAACAGAGAACGACTGCAGGGAAAAATATCTGTAGGAGCATCAGATGCTGCCTTCACATTGGATGGCCCTATTGGTGAGAAATCAAACTTCATTTTCTCCGCCCGTCAGTCGTACCTGCAATTTTTGTTTGCTGCCATCGGTTTACCTTTTTTGCCTACATACAACGACTTTCAATTCAAGTATAAAGTTGACTTCGACAGGAGAAATCAACTGACATTCATTGGAATAGGTGCTATCGACGATATGACACTCAATCTTGGAATTGAAAATCCGACCGAATCTCAAAGCTATATTTTATCTTATCTGCCTATTTACAAGCAATGGAATTACACAGTTGGAGCGGTTTACAAGCGATTCAGTGATACTCATTTCGACACCTGGGTTTTGAGCCGGAATATGCTCCGAAACTCCAATTTTAAGTTTCAGAACAATGATGAGAATCTTCCCAAAATATTTGATTACATTTCGGATGAGGCAGAAAACAAGCTCAGATTTGAACAAAATTATCCGGGTGGAGCTATCAAATTTTCGTGGGGTGCAGGACTGAGATATGCGCGATATACCAACGAAACCTTCCGTAAACTGTTTGTAAATAATCAGGTTATCAACCTTAACTACGAAACCGAAATCAGATTGTGGGGTTATCAGGCTTTTGCTCAGGTGTCCGATGATTTTCTGGAAAACAGACTAAAACTGTCGCTGGGTGTGAGTTTCACCGGAAACGATTACAACAAAAACATGGTAAATCCGCTGAATCAGTTCTCACCAAGACTTTCTGCTACTTATGCTATTACCGATGAAATTAACCTGAATGCCAATGTGGGTCGGTATGCGATGCAACCAGCCTATACTACCTTAGGTTATCGAAATAAAGAAGGGATACTGGTGAACCAGAACGAAAATCTGAGATATACTGTTTCCAATCAAGCAATTGCAGGATTTGAGTATCAGCAGGGAAATAACATCAGATTTACTGCTGAAGGATTTTACAAACATTACAACTACTACCCCATGTCGGTAGCCGAAGGAATAAGCACAGCAAGCAAAGGTACCGGTTTCGGACAGGTGGGCGACGAAGAAATTGTTTCTACCGGTAAAGGCCGCGCCTACGGGATGGAAATGTTGCTGAAATTAACCCAATGGAAAAACATCAATCTGACAGGCACCTACACACTTTTCAGGAGTGAGTTTACAAACATTGCCGGCGTTTACCTCCCATCTACCTGGGACACAAGGCATTTGCTCAATCTGATTGCATCTTATAAACTTCCCGGTGACTGGAATATTGCGGGTAGATGGAGATTTTCGGGTGGAGCCCCCTACTCGCCCATCGACTTCAATCTTTCATCGCAAAGAGATGCATGGGATGTTCAAAATCTTCCCTACATCGATTACGCCAACTACAACAGTCTTCGATTGAAACCCAACCATCAGCTCGACCTGCGAATCGATAAGGAATTCTATTTCAAGAAGTGGCTTTTAAATCTTTATACAGATGTTCAGAATGTTTATGCATTTCAAACAGAAAGTGCACCTATATACACCAATTTGGGAACTGATGGTCTGCCTCGCATCGACGATCAAAATCCCGACAGATATGTGTTGCGCGAAATTAAAATTGCAGGTGGAACCATTTTACCAACCATTGGTATCATTATAAAATTCTAAATATAAACATTATGAGAAAATACAGTTGGTTTTTCATGTTGATTTTACTGACAATCACTGGAACAGCACAAAAGAAGAAAGACATCCCTGGTTTTGGAATTTACGGAAAAGCTACGAACAACTCTGTTTTGTGCGTTCAGTTCGACAAGGGAAAATCGCATAATTATCCAATCATGGTTTTTTGGTTGGCCGATGAGCATGGCAAATATCTGCAAACCTTGTATGTGGCAGAGTCGATAGGAAAGGGGGTTTTTAAGCGCGCCGACCGCAGCACCGGCAAATGGATGGCAGGTGAAATTCAACGCCCTGCTGCTCTGCCTTATTGGTTTCATCAGCGGGGAATACTGAACGAAAAAGGCACCTACGCTCCTACTCCGACAAAACCAGTTGCCGATGCCTATACAGGAGCTACCCCTACAGGTTCATTTATAATGCATCTCATTACTGATCAGAAACTTACCGGAAGGTACAAAGTTTTTATGGAGATTAATCAGTCGTGGGACTGGAACGAATTCTGGCATAACAATAAGTTTCCCGATGACAGGGAATACAAAACTTCGAGCCAGCCGGCTTTGGTTTATGAAGCGATTATCGATGCTTCAAATACCGGTAATCGGGTAACATTCAAAGCGATTGGTCACAGCCATCATTCAGGCAAAGATGGAAGTTTAAATACCGATTTATCTACCATCACCACAGCGTTGAGAATTGTGGGGAATTGCACAGTAACAATCCTGCCCTGAAAAAAAGCCTTGTCATTTAATCACATGTAATGATAAAATTCGTTACGGGAAATTTCAATAGCCATATTGCCGCTGATGCTACCTTCGCAAAAATTACTGACTTGGCACGCACACAACTTATCAACAAAACATTTACCGAAGGGAAAAACAGCATTACCATCACGGGCTTGAATATTTTCGGAAGTGCAGGAAAAGTGGTGTTCGAAGTTGATGTAACGGGTTCGCTCAAAGGCAAACTCTTTCTGATGGGCGATATGGTGTACAATCCGCAGAAAATGACCGTGGAAGTTCAAAATCCTGAGTTCGACGTAAAAACAAAGAATGCTTTGGTGAGTTCAGCCAACTGGCTACTCAACGGACTGATTATTAAGAAAATGACACCTTATTTGAATTATCCGGTGAAAGCTGAACTCGAAATGATGAAAGCAGAAGCCAATAAAACCCTGAGCAATTATGAAGTAAATGAAGGTGTTAGTCTGACCGGAAAACTCACCACCCTCGATGTTCAATGGCTGGATATAGTGCCCGGTGCAGTAAGAATTAACGCCAATCTCAGAGGCAATGTCGGGCTGAAAGTCAACGATTTGAAGTGGCAATAATCATTCAGTCGAACAAAGAACCCGATTGAAACTCAAGTTCAGGATATCGAACCTCCAGCATCGACTCTGGCATATTATGATTTATTCTTGGGTTGTTCACATTACGGCTTACAGTGTGCACCTTCAGCATTGATTCCGGACAGGGCTGTATCAGCTCCTGAATGATCCCAGCGGGAGTATCCGGATTCAGCCAGGCATCAATACCATCGTCGGGCAAAATCAGCGGCATGCGTTTTTTAGTGTTGTGAATCATCTCCATCAATGGATTGGCAGCAGTAGTGATAATACTGAATGTATCGACTGTTTTAGCATTGACAGGATTCAGCCAGCGATCGTAAATCACTGCGATGGCTAAGCTTTTTTGCTGTGCAGAGTGTACAAAATAGGGATATTTTATCTTTTGCACATCCCGCCATTCGTAAAAACCGGTGATCGGCAACACTCCCCTTCTGCTGTAGATACTCTGTCGGAAAGAAGGTTTTTCGAAAACAGTTTCGCCAACAGCATTCAGGGTTTTTGTTCTGATTTCTTTGGCCGATGATTCATCTTTCACCCACGAAGGAATGAGTCCCCAATGCTGCAGGTCGGTACCCCGGGCACTTACCACAGGAAGTAAAGGATGTGTGAAACCACTCACCATAAACTGATCTTCAAACTCCGGTTGGGGAGCTTGCCTGCCCCGAAAAACAGGCAAACTATCATAATACTCCTGAAGTGTGAGTAAAGCATTATTTCTTACTATGGCAACTGCGAAACACATGATTGATAGACCTTTACCTGCCTTTTTCGTCAAGCAGCGAGCTGTATTTTTTGATTAGTTTGAGAATCAGATAACCGACACCTGTAATCAACAACATCCACAGGATCCAATTGTTTTCAATCGACAGTTTATTTTTCTGAACCGAAAAAACTATATTGTGAAAAACAAATAAGAGAGCAAATATTGCAAACACACCATTCTTCTCTTTTTTCAACACCTTGCGGATACTGAATGGATAAGCGGGCGCAACCGGTTTCTGCAGACCAGGGAAAAAGGCTGGTGTGCGATTTGCCCAGTCGATATACGTTTTGCCGAATTTTCCTGAAAGAAATTGTTCTTCTGCGTACATGATTCTTTCGTAGTAAATCCAGTAGGCAAGCACAAAAACCAACAAAAACCAACCATGAGCAACCAGCATCACCGAACCCAGCCACATGAAGAAATTTCCGAGATAAAGCGGATGTCGCACCACAGAATAAATGCCGGTGGTATTCAATTCGTCGGCCAGTTGCGACTTAGTATTGCGACCCGAAGTGTTTGCAGGCGTATATCCCACAGCTACAATGCGTATCAGCAACCCGAGCAAGCTCACCAGTACCGATGAGTACTCAACACAATGATATGGAATCCATGATGGCAGATTGTCGGTACGAACAAGCTGTACAAAAAGTGCAAATCCTGCTGCAAGAATCAGCAATGGCAGGTGACTGCGGTAACGGAAAAGAAAATTGCCCTGGCGGGCTAAAGAATTTTGAAGCATAATTTTTATTTTTAATATCTTGATAATCAAACAAATCGCCGCTA
>CAYGJI010000058.1:12057-19431 GCA_964350125.1 uncultured Paludibacter sp.
CCGCTACGCGGCTCAGGGTTTTGTGGGGTTATGGCGTTTCTACAAAGACATCGGAGCTACGCTCCTCAGGTTTTGCAGGGTTTCGGCTCCGCACTAAGCAAATTATTCATGAATTGAGTGATCTTGGAGTGCGAAGCAATCCGCAGGCACGAAATCATGAATAATTTGCGAAAAACCCAGACCCAAAAAACTTCTTCCATGAATAATTCATTACCAGTTAATTGCAGCAATCCCGTTACGAACCAAATAATCATTCGCAACAGAAAAATGCCCACAACCAATAAAGCCCCGATAAGCAGACAAAGGAGACGGATGAACCGTTTTCAGCACAAGATGCTTATTTTGATCGACAAAAGCAGCTTTTTGCTGCGCATACGAACCCCAAAGCATGAAAACCAGCTGTTGCCTGCGCTCAGCCAGCAACCGGATAACAGCATCGGTAAATCGCTCCCACCCTTGCTGCTGATGCGAACCTGCCTTGTGCGCCTCAACCGTAAGAGTTGCGTTAAGCAGTAAAACACCCTGCTGCGCCCATCGAATCAGATTGCCCGAAACCGGTACCGGCACACCCAAATCCCGGTTTATCTCTTTAAAAATATTCTGCAGCGAAGGAGGATGCTGAATGCCATCGTTTACCGAAAAACATAAGCCATGTGCCTGTCCGGGACCATGATAGGGATCCTGCCCCAACATTACCACCTTCACCTGAGATACAGGGCACTGGTCGAAAGCATTGAAGATGAGCGGGGCCGGGGGATAAATGGTTTTATGAGCATATTCATTGCGCACGAAAGCAGCCAGGGACTCAAACCAGGGTTGGTCGAATTCCGGTTGCAAAAGCTCCTGCCACGACGGCTCAATGCTTACCTTCATAATGCATTTACTGCCTCAAAAAGTTGCTGCATAGCCTTTTCAAGAATTGCCCGGGGAGTTGCAATATTGATGCGCACATGATGCTCGCCGCCCGGACCAAAAATAGTCCCTTTATTCAGACCCAGTTTAGCTTTGTGAGAGAAAAAACGATGCAGTTCATCCGTATCCTGCATATTCAAACCACTGCAATCAAGCCACACCAGAAACGATGCTTCGGGCACCATCGGCACAATCTGCGGAATGTTATTCTTCAGGAAATCAACGATATAACTGATGTTTCCCTGAATATACTCCAACATCTGAATTCGCCAGGGATCTCCATGTTCGTAACAGGCAACAGTGGCATCGTAAGCAAACAAATTGCCGCTGTTCATTTCCGACACCTCCAGATAATCGTGGTAAATCTTTCTGACTTCCGGATTGGGAATAATCCAGGCTGATGAAATAACGCCAGGCATATTAAACACTTTACTCGGTGCCATTAAAGTCAGTGAATTCATGGCCGCTTCCTCCGAAACCATGGCAAACGGGATGTGTTTGTGTCCCTGCAGCACCATATCGGCATGAATCTCATCGGAAATTACCAGAATCTTTCTTGCAGCACAAATAATGCTGATTTTTTGCAGCGTTTCCAGAGGCCAAACCCTACCGCCGGGATTGTGCGGACTGCAAAGGATAAACATTTTCGTTTTGTCAGTAATCAGAGATTCGAAATTATCCAAATCCATTTCGAAGCGACCTTCCTTTTCAACCAACTGATTATTAAGCACTACCCTGCCATTATTGCGAATCACATTGAAAAAAGGATAATATACCGGTGACTGTAAGATTATCTCATCGCCGGGTTGTGTAAAACACTGAACAGCAAACGATAAAGCCGGAACGATACCGCGCACAAAGCCTGTTTGATTACGCTTAATCTCCCAACCATGATGATCGTACACCCACTGAATGAAAAGCTCATTCAAACGGGGAGAAGGCAGCGTATATCCCAAAATGGGGTGTTCGAGCCTCTTTTTTATGGCATCAAGTATGAAATCGGGTGTTCTGAAATCCATATCAGCCACCCAGAGAGGCAGTAAATCAACTGTACCAAACAAAGTGCTGCAACGCTCTATTTTTACGGCGCGGGTACCCTTTCGGTCGATGATTTCATCAAAATTATATGACATAACTTGCAAATTATGTGAGTTACCTGAGTTGCATCTCCATGGGAGAACCCAAATTGGCATTGGTATTGGGCGTTTGAAGAATTCTGCTGATGGTGGGGGCAATATCAATGATTTGATATTGCTTATCAATGGTTTGTTTGCCGATTTTCCAACCCGACAGGTACAAAGGCAGATAAGAAATCAGATCATTCGATTCTCCAACCGGATTGGTATTATCATCGACCTCCAACCAACCGGGCATGAGGGTAATAATCACATCTCCTGCTGTTTTGCGGTGAACCGAATTGCGTACCCGCGCCAAATCCGACGAAGGATGTGGTGCCACATACATCAGATGAATATAGCTACTCGCCGACTGTACCCCTTCAAACTCAACAATAAAATCGGAAACAACCCTCTGAAAATCAGCAAAATTCATATTCTTTTCCTCAATTTTGGCTTTATTCAGGTAGATATTTTTGCCATAATAGCCCAACACCCATTTTTCCTGACCATACAAAGCCATGAGATAAGAATTGAGCAGGGCCATCGATCGGTTGGCATTGAAATAACCGGCATTGATATTATATTCTTTAAGTTCATCAGGTGAATAAGTTGCCATCTGATTTCCGAAAAGCACAAAAAGTACATGATCATATCCGACCGTTGATTCAATTTTTTGCATCAGGAACTGTAATTCCCTGTCGAGGCGTAGATAAATATCCTCCTTTTCAACCGTTTGCAGTGAGAAATTCTTCTCATTCGGTGTTCTGACAGTAAATTGAAGCATGATTGCATCGGTGATTAAATCTTTTCCCAAACCCTCTTCATTGATGAGCCTCCATCCCAAATCGGTAACCAACGAATTGGCGGAAGGAGTAGCTTTGAGCCAGGTACGTTTCGAACGTTCATTCCTTCGGTCACCAGGTTTGTATTCAAAGTTTGATGGAATTTTATCTGAAGTTGCTGCAATGTAAGTGTTGAGCGGGAAAAGCGGAGTCCAAACCCGATTTACATAATTCTGAAACGAACCGGTGATATTCATTTCGAGGGCCTGCCAGGGCATTCTACCGGCATAATAGCCTGTGGTACTCCACTTTAGCTCCGAGTCGTCCATCCAAAGCACACAGTGTGAAGCATGACCACCCAGCGCGATAGCATCTTCGGCATTCAGTGCAACAACATAAGATTTGGATAAACCCCTGTTGGCAAGTACCAACTCATCAATCCAGGTCGAAGCAAGTAAATTCTTTGCCGACAGTTTGAGATCAGTTTCCACACCCGCCTGATTGCGGTCGAAAAAGATTGATTCGTAAAAACCGTTGGTACGATTCAATACAGTAGATGCAGTAACGCCATGATAATAAGGCACAGTGCCAGTCATGATGGTTGCAATGTCCGGTGTATTTCCTGCCGAAACAATATTGCTGGCAATCCTGCTGAAATGAGCACCCTGCCCGGTTAACCTTTTAAAACCATTGGGCTCGAAACGCGTCCACAGCTGTTCGATATGCCGGTGTTGCAAACCATCCACCATGATGCCCACCACCAGTTTGGGTTTTGCAGCAGTTGACTGAGCTGAGGTATGCAGTACGAGCGGCAACATCAGTATCATGAAAAATAAAACTCTCATAATGAAATCGGATTAATTAGAGAACACCTTTGGTAGAAGGCAACTCATACTGATAAATATCTCTTTTTACAGCCATTTTGATGGCTTTCGCCAGGGCTTTGAAAATTCCTTCGATTTTATGATGCTCATTCTCGCCTTCCGCTTTGATATTGAGGTTCATGCGGGCTGCATCGCTCAGGGATTTGAAGAAGTGAAAAATCATTTCTGTGGGTAAATCGCCCACATATTCGCGTTTGAAAGAAGCATCGTAAACCAGCCACGGACGGCCACCGAAATCGAGGGCAACAGCACACAAACTCTCGTCCATGGGCAGACAAAAGCCATAACGCTCAATGCCGCGTTTGTTGCCCAGCGCTTTGAGCAGTGCTTCTCCCAATGTCAGGGCAGTATCTTCGATGGTGTGGTGCTCGTCCACTTCAAGGTCGCCATTTACCCGGATCGTAAGATCGCAGCCGGCATGACGGCCAATCTGATCGAGCATATGATCGAAGAATTTCAGTCCGGTATCAACTTCAGCTTTGCCTGTACCATCCAGATTAATACGAACGTAAATATCTGTTTCTTTGGTCTTTCGCTCAACTACAGCGATTCTTTCGCCGGCAAAAAGGAAATCGGCTATCCTGTCCCACGAAGTAGTTTGAAGTGCACAATACTCAGCCAAACCACTTTCAATCAGCAAAGGCACATCATCGCTGATAAAAATAGCTTTACAACCGAGGTTTTTGGCCAACTGAACATCTGTGAGTCTGTCGCCGATAACAAAAGAGCCTGCCAAATCATAGCTATCACTAAAATATTCAATCAGCATGGCAGTGCCCGGTTTGCGGGTAGCTAATTTATCTTCCGGAAAAGATTTATCGATAAAAATTTTATCGAAGGTAATTCCTTCTCCTTCAAGAATTTCGAGCATTTTTCCCTGGACAGTATCGAAATTCTGCTGCGGATAAACCTCAGTGCCGAGTCCATCCTGATTGGTAACCATAGCAAACTCAAAATCGAGTTTTTGTCTGATAAAAAACAAATTACGAATTACTCCGGGGAGAAAAACAAGTTGCTGAAGATTGT
Source organism: uncultured Paludibacter sp. (assembly GCA_964350125.1). GTDB lineage: Bacteria > Bacteroidota > Bacteroidia > Bacteroidales > Paludibacteraceae > Paludibacter. Next base: position 16,780 of record CAYGJI010000058.1, read on the forward strand.
CGACCTGATAGGTTACAGGAGGTTCCGAAATGATTGTTCCATCGCGGTCTATAAAAAGTACCTTTTTTGGGGGCACATCAATGACTGATTGCATCCGTTGAAATTTTAAATTAAGACCACAAAAATAATCTTTTTTTGGTTATTTCAGCGATGCTTTATTAAAGATTGATGGCGGGATATTCGCATCAAACTGTATTTCGAGGATAGTCATGGCCGTTCCTTTGCCTTCCTTCAGCATATCTTTGTAAAGCATGGTCATCGGAAACCACCGACCCTGAACACGTTTTACATCGCCAAATTCAATTTTTTTGAGTAGTTTATTGCTTTTAGCATACAGCTCCACTTTCAGCGGACAAAATCTTTCCTGATCGACCCACATTTTCTGCACCTGATAATTCACATCCGGTTTGATGGCAGTGAGGGTAACCACCCAGCACTTGCGGCCGTCGATAATTTCTTCGGCAGTAACCTCCGCCTGATACTGTTCGAGCAGCGGGTTATCGCTCATCATATCTTCGTACGATAAGTCGCTGCCCATCACCGACTGGCGCAACATATGCCCTGAAATCTGAATAACGCGGTCGGTGGAGGGAGAAAAAATCCACAACTGATTGGCGAGTTTCAGCATTTTGGTACCTTTCTCACGCGCCGGGGCAAGATATTCGGTAAAAGCCTTGTCGTTGCCCTCCGACCACGATTTTGATTCGATGGTGCGACTCCCGCGCAGGGTTTGTATCTCCATGCGTGAAGTTACTATCCTGTTGCGCGACGACATATTTTGATCAACCTTGTCGAGTATGGTTTTTCCTGCCGGAAATTGCTGTGCATTCGCTGTAAGCGAAAAAAAGACAGCGAGGAGTAAGAGTGTTGGTTTCATGTTTTTTTGGAAGTTAATGAAGTTAGGGAAGTAAATGAAGATTTCGCTTGGTGCAAATGGTTTGTCAATTACCTGTCATGAATATTTTTCTGATAATATAATCACGATAACTCTTTCTTTCATCCATTTCTGAAGAAATTACAGCAGTCAAACTCTCAACAAGGGGGCTTATTCCCTTAGTTTTCGAATTTTTTGTTTTCACAAGTGAGTTTAAATAGGTCTCAATGAGTCTGGATAAACTCACCTGATTCTTTTTTAGCATAGGATTTTGTCTCTTCAATTACACCTTTGTTTAAATTTAATGTGAGTTTGGTGTTCATGCCAGTCTGAACCCAAACGGAGCAGACGTTCGTATAATTTGAAACTGCTTTCTTCCATAATGCGAATATTATTGTTCTAACAAAAGTAGCCAATTTATCCTTATTTCACACGATTAACGATTAAACCAGTAATAAAAATCGAAAAATTATCAGGGCAAATACTTTAATCCAAGCACGGTAATGATAGATGGTAACAGTAGGATAAAAGCACAAATTACAGACCAACAAGTTTTCCATCTCCTGGATTGTTTGTTGAAAAGCCTGATGTAGGCAACATATTTATTATTTCTTAAAAGGAAAATGTAGCTTATGAGTGTAATTATAGCAGCCAGAAACAGAAGTATAAAAATGTAAGGTGTTCCGGTTTCAGGAACACCAAAAATCAGCTCATAAATGTAAATAAGCAATAGTCCCGAAGGCATAAACAATAGATTAAGTATGATGTAAGAATACCAGGAGCTTCCTCCATAATATGGGTCTTTCCACCAATTCATGAGAAATTCCTGAGGGTTTTGGATGTGAAATTTTTTAAATCTATTTTTAATAATAGGTAAATTGTAAAGCTTAAAAATTCCTGTGTATTTATAAAAACAGAATGTAGCCTTAATAAAAGCCTTAAAAATGAAATAATGTAATATATTAAATAGTAGTTCCATTTTTGATTTCATTTGTTTAATGTATCATAAATTTGCTTGCCAGATATACCGCCCAAATAACCAAACAGCATTGAACCTGCAGTAGTACCAATAGCTGTTCCAATACCAGGGAGAATTATAGTACCAACAGCACCAAATAACCATCCTCCCAATGCTGCACCCCCAACCCCTCCGGCAACACTTGCAGTTGCTCTTCCGGTATTACTTCCGATATTTCTTACGCCTCCATCCTTCGAAATGCCTTGACTAATCTCGATTGAGCCAACGATGGTTGTGCCTACCCAACCTACACCTTTTACATATTTTCCAATTTTTGAGAGTCGCCCAATCTCTTTGCTAAAATCTAATTCAGGAATATTTGTTTGTAGGCCAGCCAAGAATTTATCTGCTCCTTTAATAATTTGATTACTACTTTCAGAAATTCCGTTCCACGCAATACTTGTATATGTAATCCAGTTTGACTCTGGTGAACTTTTCCCTCTCGGCATCCCATACATTTTCTCTTCATGTGGATACCAAATCCATTCATAGTTAAAAACAGGTTCTGAATCGATAAAATGATATGTAGTATGTCCATCCGGAGTTGTCACACTCCATGAGTTGCTCGCTTTATAGCCTGCGTAAGTAAGTTGGTAATAACCAAAATCTAATTTGCCATATCCTTGATTAGCTCCGTTGTGAGGCCTTGATTGTTCAATCCACTCTCGATTTGTTAATCCATCAGCCCCTATTGAAATCATTCCAGTTGGGTCGATAAATCTTACAGGATTATTAAAACAATAAGCATATGGACTCATTG
>CAYGJI010000059.1:0-19254 GCA_964350125.1 uncultured Paludibacter sp.
TTTTGTGGTAAGACGTGATTAAAAAAAAAAAAAAAATGCGTAAGGAAAATGAAAACCAGTGAAATTAAAGAGTTAAATAACCAGGAAATCATTGAAAGACTGGACGCTCAGAAAGAGCAGTTGGTTCGTTTGCAACTGAATCACGCCATTTCTCCGCTCGATAATCCTTTGCAAATTAAGGTGGTGCGTCGCACTATCGCTCGTCTTGCAACCGAATTGCGTCAGCGCAATATCAATAACACAAAAAATTAAACCCTGATGGAAAGGAATTTAAGAAAAGAAAGAACGGGTGTTGTATTCAGCAACAAGATGGAGAAATCCATCACTGTGGCTGTAAAATGGAAAGAAAAACACCCCATTTACGGAAAGTTCGTAAATAAAACCAAAAAATATCATGCTCATGACGAGAAGAACGAATGTAGTATCGGTGATACCGTTCGTATCATGGAAACCCGTCCGCTGAGTAAACTGAAGAGATGGAGATTAATTGAAATTATTGAAAGAGTTAAGTAATTATGATACAGCAAGAATCAAGAATCACTGTAGCGGATAACTCGGGTGCCAAAGAAGCCCTCTGTATCCGTGTATTGGGAGGAACAGGTAAGCGTTATGCCAGCCTCGGTGATATCATCGTGGTTTCAGTCAAAAGTGTAGTACCTTCCTCTGATATCAAGAAAGGTATCGTATCGAAAGCGGTCATTGTACGCACCAAAAAAGAAGTTCGTCGTGCCGATGGATCCTATATCCGCTTCGACGACAATGCCTGTGTGCTGCTTAATAATGCCGGAGAGATCCGCGGTAGCCGTATCTTTGGTCCCGTTGCCCGCGAATTGCGTACAACCAATATGAAAATCATTTCACTTGCACCAGAGGTGCTATAATCTTCGTAAAATTAAAAGTGATGAGTAAGTTACATGTCAAAAAAGGGGATACCGTTTATGTGAATGCGGGCGAAGACAAGGGCAAAACCGGTCGTGTACTGGAAGTTCTTGTTACTGAAAAGCGCGCAATTGTTGAAGGTATCAATATGGTGTCGAAGCACGCCAAACCCAGTTCAAAAAGTCCTCAGGGTGGTATAGTTAAACAGGAAGCATCTGTCCACATTTCTAAACTCAACCCCATGGTTGACGGAAAACCCGTTCGCATAGGACGGAAAAGAAATGCCGATGGTAAACTGGTACGTGTTTCCAAAAAAACAGGGGAGGAAATCTAAGCAATGAATACAGCAAGTTTTAAACAGGATTACAGGGAACGTATCGTTCCCGCATTAATGAAAGAGTTCGCTTACAAATCGGTAATGCAGGCTCCCAAACTAGAAAAAATCGTTATTAATCAGGGTTTGGGTATGGCTGTGGCCGATAAGAAGATTATTGAAGTGGCTATCAATGAAATGACTAATATCTCAGGACAGAAAGCCGTTCAGACTATTTCGAAGAAAGATATCTCGAACTTTAAGTTGAGGAAGAAAATGCCTATAGGTGTTCGTGTTACCCTCCGAGGAGATCGCATGTACGAGTTTCTTGAACGACTTATCCGCGTTGCATTGCCACGTGTACGTGACTTCAAAGGTATCGAAAACAAACTTGATGGTCGTGGAAATTACACCTTGGGTATTACCGAACAAATCATTTTCCCCGAAATCAACATCGACAATATTAGTCGTTTGCTCGGTATGAACATTACCTTTGTTACCACTGCCAAAACCGATGAAGAAGGTTTCGTATTGCTGAGAGAATTCGGTTTACCATTTAAGAAAAACTAATTTAGAAATACAATGGCAAAAGAATCAATGAAAGCCCGCGAGGTGAAGAGAGCCCGGCTGATTGCTAAGTATGCTGCAAAAAGAGAGCAAATTCTCAAAGATGGAGATTATGACGCTTTGCAGGCACTTCCCCGTAATTCGTCGCCTATACGTTTTCACAACCGTTGCAAAATCACCGGCCGTCCAAAAGGTTATATGCGTCAGTTCGGTTTATCGCGTATTCAGTTCCGCGAAATGGCATCAAAAGGCCTGATCCCCGGGGTGAAAAAGGCAAGCTGGTAAATAAATTTACGACCTTACGATTTGCAATTTTTCGCGAAGATGTAAATAGTAAAGGGTAAATGAAAAATAGTAATAAATAAATATTATCCCGGCAGTCGGGATCAATTTAATATCAATTTTTTATGACTGATCCAATAGCAGATTATTTAACCCGGTTGCGGAATGGTATCAAGGCAAACCACCGCGTGGTGGAAGTACCCGCATCCAATTTGAAAAAGGAGATTACCCGCATTCTACATGAGCAGGGTTATATTCTTAATTACAAGTATGTAGAAGATGGGCCACAGGGAACTATCAAAATTGCCCTCAAGTATGATCCGGTAAACAAGGTGAACTCCATCAAGAAGTTGATCCGTGTTTCAACTCCTGGTCTTCGTCAGTATGTGGGCTTCAGGGAAATGCCACGAGTACTCAACGGCTTGGGTGTCGCTATCCTGTCAACATCGAAAGGTGTAATGACCAACAAGGAAGCGCTCAGCCAGCAGGTGGGTGGCGAAGTATTGTGTTATGTTTATTAATGTAGGAGGAAAGTAGAATGTCAAGAATTGGAAAATTACCCATCACTATCCCTGCAGGTGTAACCATTACTAATAAGGATAACGTGGTTACAGTGAAAGGACCCAAAGGAACACTGACTCAGGATATACATCCCGAAATAGGTGTTACCATAGAAGGAAGCCAATGTTTGGTTACCCGTCCTAATGATGAAAAACTGAACCGTTCGATGCATGGTTTATACCGGTCGCTAATTAACAACATGGTGATTGGGGTATCAGAAGGATACAAAAAAACACTCGAATTTGTAGGAGTTGGTTACCGTGTGTCGAACCAGGGCCAGGTACTTGAAATGGCACTCGGTTATACCCACAATATTTTTCTGGGATTACCTGACGAAATCAAGGTTGAAACAAAAACCGAGCGTAATCAAAATCCGCTAATTATACTCGAAAGTGCCGACAAGCAATTGATTGGCCAGGTTTGCGCCAAAATCCGCTCGTTCCGCCGTTCGGAACCATACAAAGGTAAAGGTGTGAAATTCCAGGGAGAAGTTGTACGCCGCAAAGCCGGTAAGTCAGCAGGTAAAGGTAAATAAATCAACTTAACTTTTGTAGAAAATGCTAAAATCAGATAGAAGACTCAGAATTAAAGCACATATCCGCCACAAAGTGTCGGGTACAGCAGAGAAACCCCGTTTAACGGTTTTTCGCAGTAATTCACAGATATATGCTCAGCTGGTGGATGATGTTCAGGGAAAGACCTTGGCTTCAGCTTCTTCGTTGAGTATCAAGGAAAAAATGACAAAGACCGAACAGGCAGCCAAAGTGGGAGCTCTGGTTGCTAAAGCAGCACAGGAAGCAGGAATTTCTAACGTTGTTTTCGACCGCAATGGTTATTTGTATCATGGCAGAGTTAAACAATTGGCCGATGCAGCTCGCGAAGCCGGACTTAAATTTTAATCAGGTAAGACTACAGATATGAACACAGTAAAAACAACCAATGATTTGGAATTAAAAGACAGATTAGTTGCCGTTAACCGTGTTACGAAAGTAACCAAGGGTGGACGTACATTCAGCTTTTCTGCTATCGTAGTGGTTGGTAACGAAGATGGTATCGTTGGATGGGGATTGGGCAAAGCCGGTGAGGTAACTGCCGCAATTGCCAAAGGTACCGAAGCTGCCAAGAAAAACCTGATTAAAGTGCCTGTACTGAACGGAACCATTCCTCACGAGCAGGTGGCTAAGTTCGGTGGTGCACAAGTGCTTATCCGACCTGCCTCAGCGGGTACAGGAGTAAAGGCAGGGGGTGCGATGCGTGCCGTACTTGAGAGTGTGGGTATAACCGACGTTTTGGCGAAATCCAAAGGTTCATCAAACCCACATAACCTTGTGAAAGCAACCATCGAAGCACTCGGACAGTTGCGCGATGCTTATACCGTGGCCCAAAACCGCGGAATCTCTATCGAAAAAGTGTTTAACGGTTAATTCAAAACGTATGGCTATAATTAAAATACAACAGGTAAGAAGTAAAATCAAATCGCCCAAAACCCAGAAATTAACACTGGAAGCATTGGGCCTGAAGAAATTGAATGCCATCGTTGAACATGAAGCAACTCCCCAGATTATGGGCATGGTGCAAAAAGTGAGACACCTGGTAAAAGTGATCGAATAATGAAACATTGAATCTTTTTAAATATTTAAAGATATGAATTTAAGTAATCTAACTCCGGCTCCGGGTTCAGTTAAAACCAGAAAAAGAGTAGGACGTGGTTCCGGCTCAGGACTTGGTGGAACTTCTACCCGTGGTCATAAAGGAGCAAAATCCCGTTCAGGTTATTCCAAGAAAATTGGTTTCGAAGGTGGTCAGATGCCACTGCAACGCCGGCTTCCCAAATTCGGTTTCAAAAGTTTGGATAAAGTGGAATACAAACCGATCAACCTGGAAGTGCTTGAATCGCTTGCTCAAACGGCTAATCTTTCCAAAATTGGATTGAATGAACTGCGCCTTCATGGTTTTATCAGCAAATCGCACAAAGTTAAAATTTTGGGCAAGGGAGCCATCACGCTGAAACTCGAAGTTGAAGCCAACGCTTTCTCTAAAACTGCTGAAGAAGCGATTACTGCAGCCGGAGGTACTATAGTAAAAATCTGATTAACAGGACGCATCCCTGTCAATGCAAAATGATAACACATGAAAAAGTTCATAGAGACTATAAAAAACATCTGGAAAATTGAAGACCTGAGAGGCCGATTGATCACAACCTTTTTGTTTGTGCTCATCTACCGTTTCGGTTCTTTCATTGTTATTCCGGGTGTCGATCCGGGTGCTCTTACTGCGCTACAGGCTCAAACCAGCGGTGGTCTGATGGCACTGCTCAATATGTTTTCCGGTGGTGCTTTCGCCAATGCATCTATTTTTGCATTGGGTATTATGCCCTACATTTCAGCATCAATCGCTGTACAGCTACTTACCATTCTGGTGCCTTATTTTCAGAAAATGCAACGCGAAGGCGAAAGCGGACGCCGTAAGATGAATCAGATAACCCGTTATCTCACCATTGTTATTCTGATTATGCAGGCGCCTGCATACCTAATCAACTTAGGGGGGCAACTTCAGGAGGCAGGTTCAGCATTGCCAGGTGGAATATGGTTTACCATCACATCTACCATCATCCTCACTGCAGGTTCGATGTTTGTTATGTGGCTGGGTGAGAGAATCACTGATAAAGGTATTGGTAATGGTATTTCATTCATCATCCTCATTGGTATTATTGCCCAGTTCCCTGGTGCTATCATCAAAGAGTTTGCATCACGTTTTGTAGATGCAGGTGGTGGATTGGTCATGTTTATACTTGAAATTGTATTACTTTTTTTGGTTATTGCAGCTTGCATTTTGCTGGTGCAGGGTACCCGAAAAATTACAGTTCAATATGCGAAAAGGGTAGTAGGGAATAAACAATATGGTGGAGTTCGTCAGTACATCCCCCTGAAAATCAATGCGGCAGGTGTTATGCCTATCATTTTCGCCCAGGCAATCATGTTTATTCCACTTTCGTTTGCGCAGTTTGCAAACTCAGAGTCGGTAAGCGGTTTCGTAGGTGCGTTTATGAATAATAATGGATTTTGGTACAATCTGGTTTTTGCCACATTGATCATACTCTTTACATATTTCTACACAGCTATAACCGTCAATCCAACGCAGATGTCTGAAGATCTGAAAAGGAACAATGGTTTCATCCCCGGATGTAAACCCGGCAAACATACTGCTGAGTTCCTGGATGAGGTGATGTCGCGTATTACTTTGCCGGGTTCAATATTCCTGGCTTTAGTAGCTATCATGCCTGCTTTTGCATCATTGATGGGGATCAATATGGAATTTGCTCAGTTCTTTGGCGGAACTTCCCTGCTCATTTTAGTAGGTGTGGTGCTCGACACTTTGCAGCAAATTGAAAGTCACCTGTTGATGCGTCATTACGACGGCCTGTTGAAATCAGGTCGTATCAAAGGACGCACCGGTAGTGTGTCGGCATACTAAAACAAAGGTTCGATGATATATCTCAAAACTGATGAAGAAATTGAACTTCTTCGTATCAGTAATCAGATAGTCGCAAAAACCCTGGCAGAAATTGCCCGACTGATTGCTCCGGGAGTTAGTACAGCGGTACTCGATAAGGTCGCAGGGGAGTTTATCAGAGATCACGGAGCAGTACCGGGTTTTTTGGGATACGGCGGTTTCCCAAAGTCTATATGTACATCGGTCAACGATCAGGTAGTGCACGGCATACCATCAGAGAAGGTAATACTGCAGGATGGTGATATAATTTCGGTCGATTGCGGGGCTTACATCAATGGTTTTCATGGCGATTGTGCCTATACCTTTCCGGTGGGAGAGGTGAAACCCGAAGTTCTGGAGTTGCTTCGTACCACAAGAGAATCGCTATATCTGGGTATTGAACAGGCTATTGAAGGTCATCGCCTCGGTGATATCGGTTATGCCATACAATCCCTGTGCGAATCGAAGGGCTACTCGGTAGTGCGTGAAATGATAGGTCATGGCATTGGCCGTAACTTGCATGAATCTCCCGAAGTGCCCAACTATGGTCGCAAAGGCAATGGCATAATGCTCAAATCGGGTATGACTTTAGCTATCGAACCGATGATTAATTTGGGGAAGAGACACCTGGTGTTCGAAAAAGACGGATGGACAACGCGAACTGTTGACAAAATGCCATCAGCACATTTTGAACATTCGGTAGCTGTACGAAAAGGGAAGGCGGATATATTATCGACATTTGAGTATATTGAACAGGTAACAGGAATAATTTAAACGTTATGGCAAAGCAAACTGCAATTGAACAGGACGGAACTATCATAGAAGCATTATCCAATGCAATGTTCAGGGTAGAGCTGGAAAACGGGCACGTAATTACAGCACACATTTCGGGGAAGATGCGGATGCATTACATCAAAATTCTGCCCGGTGATCGTGTCAAGGTTGAAATGTCGCCCTACGATTTGTCGAAAGGCCGGATTTCGTTCCGGTATAAATAATGTATTCAATAAGGATAACGGATAAAAAATGAAATAAAACACCTGAGTCAGCTGTGACTAAAGTGTTAAATAAAAACTTCAAAAGATGAAAGTAAGAGCTTCAGTAAAAAAGCGCAGCGACGAGTGTAAAATCGTTCGCAGAAAAGGACGCTTGTATGTTATTAACAAAAAAAACCCGAAGTTTAAACAACGTCAGGGTTAAGTCATTTATTTTACAAAATTAAATAGTTTATGGCTATAAGAATTGTCGGAGTAGATTTACCCCAAAATAAAAGAGGGGAAGTTGGATTGACTTATATCTACGGAATAGGTCGCAGTAGTGCAAAAAAAATCCTGGAAGATGCCGGTGTTGATATCAACATCAAGGTAAAAGACTGGACTGACGACCAAGCAGCTAAAATCCGCGAAATCATTGGTGCCACTTACAAAGTGGAAGGTGATCTTCGTTCGGAAGTTCAACTGAACATCAAGCGATTGATGGACATCGGTTGCTACCGTGGAATTCGTCATCGTATCGGCCTTCCACTGAGAGGACAGAGCACCAAAAACAATGCCCGTACCAGAAAAGGTAAGAAGAAAACAGTTGCCAACAAGAAAAAAGCAACTAAATAAGGTTTAACGTAGCGTATTTTAGATCAGCTAAAAATTAATATTCATTATGGCAAAAAAAACAGTTGCAGCCAAGAAGAGGGTTGTAAAGGTGGATAGTGTAGGCCAGTTGCATGTACACTCATCCTTTAACAACGTAATTGTTACTCTCACCAACGGCGACGGTCAGGTGATCTCATGGTCTTCGGCCGGAAAAATGGGATTCCGGGGTTCTAAAAAGAATACTCCTTATGCTGCCCAAATGGCAGCTCAGGATTGTGCGAAAGTGGCGTTCGACTTAGGTCTTCGCAAAGTGAAGGCTTATGTAAAAGGCCCGGGTAATGGTCGCGAATCGGCTATCCGTACCATTCATGGTGCCGGTATCGAAGTAACCGAAATAGTAGATGTAACTCCACTGCCACACAACGGATGTCGTCCGCCAAAACGCAGAAGAGTTTAATTGATATTAATCCGATTCATACATTGTATCAACAACCGTTTGTAAAAGTTGTATTTCCGTTGATTTGATTGCGCAACCAAGCTCTCAGCAATCGCGGCTGTAATCGAAGGATGAATACATCAGACAGACAAAAAAATAAATAAAATAAAATGGCAAAATATACCGGACCAAAATCAAGAATTGCCCGTAAGTTTGGAGAACCTATTTTCGGACCCGATAAGGTTTTATCGAAAAAGAATTATCCTCCCGGACAGCACGGAAATAACCGTCGCAAAAAAACATCAGAGTATGGTATCCAGTTGCGTGAGAAACAAAAGGCGAAATATACTTATGGCGTTCTGGAGAAACAATTCCGCAATATGTACGAAAAGGCACACAGTAAACCAGGTGTTACCGGGGTGCTATTGTTGCAGATGCTTGAATCGCGTCTCGACAATATCGTTTTCCGCATGGGTTTGTCGCCCACACGTGCCGGAGCACGTCAGCTTGTGAACCACAAACACATTACCGTTGATGGTAAGGTGGTAAACATCCCTTCTTATCATGTTCGCCCAGGTCAGTTGGTGGCTGTACGTGAGAAAAACAAGTCGATGCTGGTAATCAACGAGTCCTTGAGTGGCTTTAACCACAGCAAATATCCATGGATCGAATGGAACGAGTCGGCTATGTCGGCTACACTGATCCATCTCCCCGAACGTCAGGATATTCCTGAGAACATCAAAGAACAATTAATCGTTGAGTTGTACTCTAAATAATAAGCGTTACTATGGCTATATTAGCATTTCAAAAACCCGATAAGGTAATCATGTTGGAAGCCGACAATTTTCACGGTAAGTTCGAATTTCGTCCGCTTGAGCCCGGTTACGGCATTACAATAGGTAATGCTTTGCGCCGTATCCTCTTGTCGTCACTCGAAGGATTCGCTATTACCGCAATCAAAATTGACGGAATCGATCATGAGTACTCCACCATTCCGGGGGTTATCGACGATGTGACAAACATCATCCTTAATTTGAAACAAGTGCGTTTCAAGCAGGTGGTGGAAGATGTTGATACTGAAAAGGTTACAATTCAGGTTTCAAACAATACTGCGCTAAAAGCAGGCGATATCGGTAAGTATTTTACGGGTTTCGAAGTTCTGAATCCCGATCTGGTGGTGTGCGAAATGGATGCCACTGCCAATTTCCAGATTGATATCACAGTCAGCAAGGGTCGCGGATATGTTCCGGCAGAAGAAAACAAGGTTGTTAATGGTGAGCTGGGAATAATTCCGGTGGATGCCATCTATACCCCAATCAGGAATGTAAAATACACCATCGAAAACTTCCGTGTAGAACAAATTACTGATTATGAGAAACTGATCATCGAAATTGATACCGATGGTTCTGTTCATCCTAAAGACGCTTTGAAAGAAGCTGCCAAAATTCTGATTCATCACTTCATGTTATTTTCTGATGAGAAAATTTCTCTTGAAGTTGTTGAAACTGAAGCAACCGACGATTTTGATGAAGAATTTATGCACATGCGTCAACTGCTGAAAACCAAACTGACTGACCTCGAACTCTCGGTTCGTGCTCTCAATTGTTTGAAAGCAGCCGATGTGGAAACCCTTGGGCAATTGTGCGGGTATCATCGTCACGATTTGCTGAAGTTCCGTAATTTTGGCAAGAAATCGCTTACCGAGCTCGACGAGAAGCTCGAAAGCCTTAACCTGTCGTTCGGAATGGATATCGTCAAGTATAAATTAGATAAAGACTAAATGCAATGAGACATAATAAGAAATTCAATCACTTAGGCCGACAAGCGGCCCACAGAAAATCTATGCTGGCTAATATGGCGATTTCTTTGATACAACACAAGAGAATTAGCACTACTTTAGCCAAGGCCAAAGCTCTTCGGGTGTATGTTGAACCCTTACTGACCAAGTCGAAAGACGACACAACCAACTCAAGACGTACAGTGTTCAGCTATCTTCAGAATAAAGAAGCTGTAACTGAGTTATACCAGAATGTTTCTCAAAAAATAGCCAATCGCCCGGGTGGATATACACGAATCCTTCGCACAGGCTTACGTTTGGGTGACAATGCCGAAATGTGTATCATCGAGCTCGTTGACTATAACGAAAACATGATGAAAGAAAAGGCAACCAAAAAAGCAGCCCGTACCCGTCGTTCGTCAGCTAAAAAGTTAGAAGAAAAGGCTGCTACTGCCCCGGTTGTAACTAAAGCTGTAGCCGAACCTGTTGCGGAAAATTCGCCGGTTGTTGCCGAAGCACCTGTGGTTGATACTCCTGAAGCAGAAGTGGCCGGAGAAAGCACAGAGAAAGCATAATAACATAGTTCAATTATTGATTGAAAAGAGCGGAACCTCCACTGGTGACCGCTTTTTTTTATGCAAAAAATGCTTATCTTTGAAACATATTTATTAGTTTGGCGTTATAAAGTTGTATTTCCTTTTGCAATTGTTAATCCCCGAAAACCATTTATATTGCTCATTATGAAGAACATCCTTTTACTTTCTCTATTTTTACTCGCAGTGCATATACCTGCTTTCACCATTGATAAGGGTACAAAAGAATTTAAGCTCATTTGGAGCGACGAGTTTAATCAGTACAGTAAGCCTGATGCGTGTTACTGGACTCACGAAAAGGGTTTCGTCAGAAATGAGGAATTTCAGTGGTATCAGGAAGATAATGCCTTTATCGAAAATGGTTTGCTTGTGATAGAGGGACGACGGGAAAAAATTAAAAATCCTCATTTTGAGGCAGGTTCAGGCAATTGGAGACGAAACCGTGAATATGCTGAATATAGTGCCTCGAGTATCAATACAAGAGGAAAGTTCGAGTTTCAATATGGTCGTATTGAAGTTAAAGCCCGGATAGATACAGCCATAGGACTATGGCCAGCTATCTGGACCCTGGGTGTGGCCGGAGAATGGCCTTCATGCGGTGAGGTCGATATCATGGAATCATACCCGTCCGAAGGCGTTCAGTCAATTCTTGCCAATGTGGCCTGGGGAACAAACCGGCGCTATCATGCGAAATGGAATGCCCGGAAAAAGCCTCTTCAGTATTTTCTGGATAAAGATCCTGATTGGCCGCAAAAATTTCATGTTTGGAGGATGGATTGGGACGAACAATATATCCGGCTTTACCTCGATGGTGAGTTGATGAATGAACAGGATTTGAGCAAAACAATCAATGCCGATGGCAGTAACCCTTTTCACCAACCCCACTATATCCTGCTTAATCTGGCCATTGGTGGACAAAATGGAGGAGATCCTTCAAATACCAGATTTCCAACTCGTTACGAAATTGATTATGTGCGGGTATATCAGCGGAAATGAGTGTTAATAAATATAACTACCAGACATACAGTGAGATGAAAATTTGTTGCAAGAAATTTATCAAACTTCTAACAAACTTCTAACAAACCTCTAACAAGATTGACCCGAATCGGGTAGTATTTTTTGATTTTTTAACTAATTTCGGGCGAAAATATTTTTAATTGGTTCGAAAATTCTGTCAATTATCGCAATATTTTTGATAATAATGTCGGCATTTCCCGTCATTTCGGGCTCCAGTATGAGCACTGTTTGCCGTGTACTCAATCTGTTCTCAGGAATTTTAATATTTACCAGATAAAAATCTTCCGAAATCTGTTTATGAATATCCAGGGTAACCCCTCTCAAAATGCCATATTCCTGTTGCGGATATTGATCTAATCTGATGTTCACTTGCATTCCCGGCTTAATCTCACTGACTTGTGCTGCGCTCACTCTTATCCGGACATTATAGTTCCCGTTTTCGGTATAATGTATTGACAGCTTACCATTGATCATGTCTGGGTAGCGAAATAGAAAGCTGGAGAGAATTAACAAGACCAGCACAGTACTGATAATACCGGTACCGTATTGAACCAGGCTGTGCGGTGGTCTTGTTAGTATTTCTTTGAACTCTTCACTTTGGCCAGCGTGCTGATTAACTACTTCTTTTTTCATTTTTACAACTCTAACTGGTTTTTAACAAGCTGATAATAAGCGCCTTTTCTCTTGGTGAGTTCATCGTGTGTGCCAACCTCTGTTATCACACCATGATCGATAACCACAATTTGGTCAGCATTTTTGACGGTGCTCAGCCGGTGAGCAATCACTACCGATGTTCTGCCTTTGAAGAACTGATGCAAATTGTCCATGATAACTTGCTCGTTGTTTGTGTCGAGTGCATTGGTTGCCTCATCGAGAAGAACATAAGCCGGGTCTTTATATACTGCCCTGGCTATCAGTATTCTTTGCTTCTGTCCCTGACTCAGATTATGTCCATCGCTGCCAATGCGTGTGTTGTGTTTCAGGGGAAGCGCATCAATAAAGTCCGTAATATTGGCCGTTTTCACAGCTCTGATCAATCTCTCCTGATCGATTTGCTCTACTCCGGGAGCGATGTTATTGGCGATTGTATCAGTAAAAAGAAAACCATCCTGCATTACAACGCCGCATTTTTTACGCCATTCTCTGATATTGAATTGGCCTAAACTTTTGTTGCCCAGGGCAATGAATCCTTCCTGAGGCGAATAAAACCCAAGTAGCAACTTCATTAGTGTGGTTTTACCGCTTCCACTGGTGCCTACAATGGCAGTTTGCTTACCCGCTGGTATATGCAAATTAATGTCTTTCAAAACCGGTTTTCCCACCGAAGTTGTATCGTATGAGAAAGATAAATTGCGAATAATAATATCCTGATTATCAGGAATATGGTTGATATCATCCTGATTGTGCCTGCTTTCATCCTCCCGATCATGTACCTCGCTTAGCCTGTCGATACTCAGTTTGGCATCCTGGGATTCGCGGTAGAAGTGAATCATTTGGTCGATGGGACTATTGAGCTGGCCGAGAATATACTGCACCGAAAGCATCATACCCAACGTCATCTGCCCATCGATAACAAACTTTGCCACCAACGCAGTTATCACGATGTTTTTGGTTTGATTAATCAGCACTGCGCCTGAATCCTGGTATTGAGTCAGTGCTAATGCTTTGATTCTCAGTTTAAAAAGCTTGGCCTGAATACGCTCCCACTCCCATCTTTTTTGTTGTTCGCAGGCATTGAGTTTTATTTCCTGCATGCCATTAATCAGCTGAATCACATTGCTTTGATTGGCCGAAAGTTGCTCGAAATTTTTATGGTCAATTTGTTCCCGCTTCTTCATAAAAAGACTTACCCAAAAGAAGTAGAGAGCGCTACCGCCTACGAAAATGCTAAAGATGGTAAAGTTGTAAAGCAGCAAAACCAACGAAAAAATCACGATATTGAACACGCTGAAAAGCACATTCAGACTTGTGTTTGTCAGATAATTCTGAATCCGGGTGTGATCACCCATGCGTTGCATAATATCTCCTGTCATGCGTGTGTCAAAGAACCCCATGGGTAGCCGCATCAATTTGGCTATATAATCGGACACCAGGGAGATATTAATTCTGGCACCAATATGCAGGAGTATCCAACCCCGGATAAACTCCACCGAAGATAAACTCAGTACCAGCATCAGTTGTGCAGCCAGCACCAAGTAAACATAATTCAGATTTTCTCCCGAAATACCGTAATCTACAACTGATTGTGTAAGGAAGGGCATTATCAGTTGCAGCAAACTGCCTATCAAAAGGCCTATGAGTAGTTGAGCAACTAATTTATGATACGGTTTCAGATAGGAGAACAAAAACGAAAACCCTTTTCTACGCTTAGCGGGTTCGCTGTGTTCATAGAATTCGGGGCTCACTTCGAGCAGCAGTGCAATCCCCACCTCCTCGTTGTCGGCAGTCGTGCTTAGCCAGCAACGATCGAATTCTTCTTTGTGGTATTTTAGTCTGCCAATGGCCG
Source organism: uncultured Paludibacter sp. (assembly GCA_964350125.1). Taxonomy (GTDB): domain Bacteria; phylum Bacteroidota; class Bacteroidia; order Bacteroidales; family Paludibacteraceae; genus Paludibacter. Next base: position 14,013 of record CAYGJI010000059.1, read on the forward strand.
GATCGGCCACATGGATGATTTCTTTTCCCTCTTTGCCGGTTATTTTGTAAACCACCACAAAATGCTGTTTGTTCCAATAAACAATACAGGGCAGAGGCGCTTTTTTCAGCTCTTCAAAATTTAAGTATACTCCCGTGGATCGCAGTCCTATCTTTTCGGCTGCTTCGCTGATTCCCAGCAACGATACTCCTTCCCGGGTTAAGTGGCACTTCTCACGCAGTCCCTCCAGTGTATATCGCCTTCCGTAATGTGCAGCAACCATGCGCAGGCATGTAGGGCCGCAATCCATGATGTCGTGCTGGCGGTAAACCGGGAAATTGGTGCTCAAAGTGATAATATCAAATGGATTTGACTTTTGTCGCTAAAGATACACGAAAAATACTAAACCCATACACGAACTCTTTGTCCATTTGGAAGAATTAAAGTTACAAAATAACCGCCTTTCACTTCACTCATTTGATTTACATTCATTGTTTTCATATTCTTGACCTTTTAATAATAATAATGTTTGATGATTCTACTCTCTACTAAATTTCATTGTTGGCTATACCCAAACACGAACTCTTTGTCCATTGGGAAGAATTAACGTAACATAATAACCGCCTTTTACTTCACTCATTTGATTTACATTCATTGTTTTCATAACTCATTTTTTTATTGGTTTGACATTGCAATATTAAGACAAAGTATCGAAAGAAAATTTATCAAAGTTTTACCAAAGTTTTATCAAACCCGCAAAATTTATATTCAGCATAAAGCTATGATTGAAAAAAATTCTATCTTTGTGAGGGTTTTTATGTTTGTTTGCATAATGTGCTTTTTTATTATGTCAACTAAAACAATTTCGTACATAGCTATCATATCCCTGTTTTTGGTTTTCCTGACACAGGCTTTCCTTATTGTTGATTATTTTCAGACTGTAAGGGAGGCATTGATCAGGGAATCTGATGCAATTATTGTCGAGGCATTCAGAAAAGACCTTGACAGGAGAAATGCCATTTTCAAATCCAATGACTCATTAATTGTAGCAGACAGGATAAATCCTTTTTCGGGTGAAGTGGCGGATGGTGTGGAATTTAACATGAGTGAATCTGGCGGAAAGGGAGGATTGTTAAATAACTTCGACCTAATTATGAATTTATTTATCAGTACATACATACCAATAAACCTTGCAACACTTGATAGTATTACCGGAAAAATATTACATACCAGAAATATTTACTCCGACTACCTGATACAAATCATCGAACCACAAACCGGAGCGATTATTACGGGTTCTAAAGTTAAACCTACAAGTTCGATCTTTGAAATACCTTCCCAGCCCTATCCTTTGGATTTTGAAAATAAGCAAGCTTTGCGTTTGATTTTGATTAATCCCTTTTCGCTGATTATCAAACGAATGGGATTGATGTTGATAGCATCCATAGTGTTTTCGGTGATTTGTTTGCTGGCATTTCGCTTTTTGATACGGGTTTTGGCGAAACAGAAACAGCTTGTCAAGTTCAAAAACGAATTCCTGAGTAATATAGCACACGAATTGAAACGGCCGGTTTCAAGCTTGATCTTTAATATGGAAGCACTTGAGTTTGCTCCGGCCCTGAGAGAGGATAAGTATGTGGGCATGATGCTGAATAATTCGGTTAACTCACTGACTGAACTGAACGGCACCATAAGTATGATTGTTGGTTTGGCTAAGGTTGAAGAAGGTTTGCTGGTACTGAACAAGAATCCGATGAATCCTGTAAAAATTCTGGAGGAGTTAAAATTGAGGTTTATCACTACGCCAGTCAAGCAAGTGACCATAGAAACCAATTATGAAACGACCGATATCATTATTAATGCTGATCATCTGATGCTGACTCAGTGTTTTGCTAACCTGATTGATAATGCGATTAAGTATTCTCATGCCGAGGTGTTGATAGTGATTGGTCTTACCGTCAGGGGAAGTGCTGTTGAAATCAGTTTTAAGGATAATGGAATCGGTATCCCCGCAGAGAAGATCGGGTCCATTTTCGAGAAATATTCCAGGGTAGATCATCAGACTAAGGTTGGCGGTTTTGGAATCGGATTGAATTATGTTAAAACTATTATAGAGAAACATGGTGGAAACATCAGAGTAAGCAGTGAGCCCGGAGCTGGTTCAGAGTTTATTGTGAGTCTGCCCCAAAAGTAAATTTCAGCTATGAAAAAAATTGTTGTCGTTGAAGATGATGTCAATCTGGGAACCGCCCTGGCCGGTTTTCTCGAGATGCAAAGGTATGAAGTTACTTACGTAAGTAATGGCGATGAGGCGGTGCGAACAATCCGGCAAACAGACCCGGATTTGGTAACTATGGATGTAATGCTGAATTGCAGTGTCGATGGATTTGATATATCACGTCAGGTGCGTAAATTCAGCAATGTACCTATTATTTTTACTACTTCGCGTGACGGGAACGAAGATTTTGAGACAGGATTCAGTATCGAGAACAGCGATTATGTGCGCAAACCCTACCGACTTGTTGAGCTGATGCTTCGGATAAACAAGATGGTGGAGATGGAGAAAACGATTATACCGGATAGTCAGTACCGCATCGGAAGGTTCAAGTTTTTCCCCGACGAGCAATCGCTGAAATTTGATAAAGGAGATATACACCTGAATCACCTCGATTCTGTGGTGTTGGCATTGCTCTGCCGAAACAAAGGCAATTTTATGACCAGGGAAGAAATCATCAAAATTGTATGGCAGGTCAACGAAACATCAACCAAAGAAGCTGCGCTTTACAATTCTATTTCGAGGTTGAAGAAATATCTTTACAATGACGATCAGGTAAGGATTGAAAACAAAATCAGACTTGGGATCAGGTTGGTCGATCTGGATGACGAAAGTTCACCCGAATAGTAAGTCAGGTTGTAGTATAAAGAACCGCCGGATGCAGGTAAATCCTGACTCATCCGGCGGTTTTGTTTTCGTTTGACTGTATGCTTACTTCAGTTTTGATAATGCTTCTTTGATTCGGGCAAATGCTTTCACCAGATTTTCATCGGAGGTAGCGTACGACATGCGGATGCAGGTGGGTGCACCAAAAGCTCCTCCGCCCACGCAGGCAACATAGCCCACTTCAAGCAGATACAAGGCTAAATCGCCGGAGTTTTCAATCAGCCTGCCATCGTATGATTTGCCAAGATAATAACCTGCATCGGGGAAGATGTAGAAAGCTCCCTGAGGTTCGTTTACTTTGAGGCCGGGAATTTGACGGGCCAACTCTACTACCAGATTCTTCCGGCGCTCGAATGCAGCACGCATGGTGGCAACGCATTCCTGATTGCCTGTGTAGGCTGCCTCGGCAGCTTTCTGAGCCACAGAGCAGGGTCCGGAGGTGTATTGGCCCTGTAGGGTGTTGCAGGCTGAAGCAATCCATTTCGGGGCTGCAATCCAGCCTATGCGCCAGCCTGTCATGGCATAACCCTTGGATACTCCGTTGATGATGATGACGCGGTTGCGAACACTCTCGAATTGGGCAATACTTTCGTGCGAACCGAGGTAATTGATGTGTTCGTAAATCTCATCCGAAAGGATGTAAATGTTCGGATATTTTGCCAGTACTTCTGCAAATCCTTGAAGTTCTTCCTTTGAATAAACGCTGCCGGTTGGGTTGGATGGAGAACATATAATGATGGCTTTTGTTTTCGGAGTGATGGCAGCCTCAAGCTGTTGGGGTGTGATTTTGAAATCCTCATCAATACCTGCCGATACAATGACCGATGTTCCATCAGCCAAAGTGACCATTTCGGGATAACTCACCCAGAATGGTGCGGGAATAATTACCTCATCACCTTTGTTGACGATAGCCAGTATTACATTGCATACCGATTGTTTTGCCCCATTAGAACATACAATCTGATCAGGCTTATATTCCAGACCATTTTCCGATTTAAGTTTGGCACAAATGGCATTTCTGAGCGAGGGATAACCCGGAACTGGCGAGTAAAACGAATAATTATCGTCAACTGCTTTTTTGGCTGCTTCCTTGATATGATCCGGAGTGTTAAAATCGGGCTCACCAACGCTTAGGTTGATTACATCAATACCCTGCGCTTTCAACTCATTGCTTTTCTGCGACATAGCCAGGGTTTCGGAAGGGGATAAGGCTGTAAGACGGTCTGAAACTGGATACATAATCTGATGGTGTTTTTTTAGTTATTGTCATTGATGCTGGCAAAGGTAAACAAAAAACTATTAAAAAGATAAGAAAGCGTAAGTTTATTTGTCAAATTGAAGCCAAAAAACGCCAATTGGTATTATTTGATATACATAAGCCCTTCAAGTGCCGACTTATCATTAGCTCTGAGTGGTTTGATGATGCCAAATTCTGCTACATAAAGTCCGGTTACCCCAACAGCAACTGCAGCGGATAAAATCAAAAGCAACTAAGTTTTTTTTGTTGTTGAGAAAAGCATACAGCCTGATCTCCGGCGAGTAGTACTGCAAAAGAGTTAGCATCTTTTTTCAGTTAAATCCACAAGACTTTAACACATTGATTGCAGTCTTGTAGCCCGAATCAAATATTTCAGGTATTTTATCGGTTTCAAAGAAGTCATAGTCATAGATGTTCTGTGGCTCAATTATTATGTCGCATATTTGTTTGTCTGCCAGCATGTTGGATTTGTAGATGAAGTGGTAGGTGCGGTGTGCTACATCCATAATATTCTTCACTTTGTACTTTGACGCTAACATTGGTCCGGCATTTACTCCAATCACTGTTTCACAATCATTTCTGATGGTTGAAACAGGAAAGTTTTTTAGTATTCCACCATCAACATAATGTTTATTGTCAATTTTCTGAGGTACAAAAAGGACAGGTATGCTGGCTGAGGCAATGATGGGCTTTAGCAGATTGCCTGAATCGAAGGTTTCGGGGATTCCGTCGTCGAAGTTGGTCGCTACAATCCTGAGGGGTATTTTAAGTTCGCCAAAGGTTGTAGCCCGAAGTTTTTTTCTGAGAAAGCGACCAAAGGGTGTTATGCTGAAAAACCCTCCATCGGGTACATCCAGGCGGGTCATGTCCCTGAAGCCGATGTTTTTAAACATCTCGGCAATTTCAATCGGTGTGTAACCATCGGCATATAAGGCGCCTACAATTGCACCCGCACTTGTTCCGGAAATAATTTCAGGATGAATATTGAGTTCTTCCATAGCCTGAAGTGCTCCGGCATGAGCAATGCCACGGATACCTCCACCACTCAGCGCCAATCCAATCTT
>CAYGJI010000060.1:0-19241 GCA_964350125.1 uncultured Paludibacter sp.
GCAGCCATGGGAATGGAAAAAATCAGCTTCTTCTGGTATGTGAAAAACATCAGCTTATTGGCCTTAATCGGCTATTTATCAGGCGCATTAATCTACATTATTGAAAGAACTTATCTTGCATTCTGAAGAATAAACCGGGTTTTCTTTCGTTATTGTTCTAAATACTGTAATTTCACAAATCAATAACGCCTTAAAGCAGTCTATGGATTTAAAATACAGAAACAAGAACTTCTTTAAGATATTTGGCGCAATCGACAAATTAAAGCAGGTAATTAACCCGGGTATACTCATGTTACTTGTGGCAATGATTACCATGTTCATTGCCAATTCTCCGCTACGTACCTGGTACGAAAGTTTATGGACCCTCGAATTCTTTATTGGCTTAGGTGATTTCAACCTCTTGAGTCACCACGGAGAATCTCTCACAGCTCTGGAGTTTATCAACGATGGTTTGATGACGATTTTCTTTTTTGCTGTTGGCCTCGAAATCAAACGGGAAATACTGGTTGGTGAACTTTCATCCTTCAGGCAGGCAATACTTCCAATCATAGCAGCATTTGGCGGGATGATAATGCCAATTTTGATTTTCCTGTTTGTTGGTAATGCCCAGGGATTGAGTCCGGCTGAAATGCGTGGAGTCGCCATTCCCATGGCAACCGATATTGCTTTCTCGATTGGCATTCTTTCCTTGCTGGGGAAAAGAGTGCCTCTGAGTCTGAAAATTTTTCTGCTGGCATTAGCTATCGTGGACGATATCGGTGGCATTTTGGTTATTGCTTTATTTTACAGCGATTTCAACACAACATCGTTGATTTATCTGGCCATTTCACTCATTTTTCTGGGTATACTTTTCGCAGGAAACCAACTGCGGGTCAACAACAAGTTATTCTATATAATGAATGGAATTGCCATTTGGTACCTTTTTCTGCAAGCCGGCATTCACCCAACCATAGCCGGTGTTATTACAGCTTTCATGGTTCCCGGAAGGCCCTATCTCGACATAAAAAAATACACTGAAGAATTGCACCGCGACCTCGATATTCTCGACGCTAGTATTCCCCGCGGTGGTTTCGGGAGTATTGTTCTTACCAACACCCAAATCAGGTACCTGGCCAGGGTCGAAGCTGCATCCGACCATGTAATCAGTCCGTTACAACACTTCGAAGACGATTTGCATGACCTGGTAAACTATATCATCATGCCCCTGTTTGCCTTTGCCAATGCGGGTGTTGTGTTCAATTTAGCCCACTTCCCCCTGTTCAGCGGCGTTTCGTTAAATATTCTGTGCGGTTTATTCTTTGGCAAAATGACAGGGATATTTCTATTCACATGGATCACCATTAAACTACGTATCTCGCGGTTACCTCACCGCATGACACTGAAAAGTTTATTTGCAGTATCCATTTTGGGAGGTGTCGGATTTACAGTTTCGCTGTTCTTAGCCGGCTTGTCTTATCCCCTTGGCTCCGAACTACTCAACGATGCAAAACTTGGTGTAATTTCGGGCTCGGTTGTTTCAGGCGTTCTTGGCTATTTGCTGCTTCGGCTTACACTCCCAAAAGCAAAAGGAAGTTCGCCTGAGGAAGACGAACTGATTAAACATCATCATAATTAATAACAAAATTACAGTTCCAGATCAACATCGTGCAACTCAACCCAGGGTAACCCGTGTATATTGAGTTTTTCCATGAAAGGATCCGGGTTGAACTCCTCTACATTAAAAACCCCCGGTTTTCGCCATTCTCCGGTCATAAACATCATGGCTCCGATCATTGCCGGAACCCCTGTGGTATAGCTTACTCCCTGTGTGCCGGTTTCGCGGTATGCTTCTTCATGACTGCAATTATTATACACGTAGTAGGTTTTTTCTCTGCCATCTTTAATGCCACGGATTCGACAACCTATAGAAGTCAGGCCGGTATAATTTTCTCCGAGTTCTCCGGGATCTGGTAAAACTGCTTTCAAAAACTGAATGGGTACGATTTTAACACCATTGTATTCTACTTCATCGATTCTGGCCATGCCGATATTCTGAATAACCCGCAAATGTGTCAGGTATTCCTGTCCGAAAGTCATCCAGAACCTTGCGCGCTTCAGTGTGGGGAAGTTTTTCACCAAGGATTCCAGTTCTTCGTGATAAATAACATAGGACTCTTTGGGTCCTATATCGGGATAATTCAGTGCTTTATGAATTTCGTGTGGCTCTGTTTCTATCCATTTTCCGTTTTCCCAGAATTTTCCTTTTTGGGTAACTTCTCTGATATTTATTTCGGGATTGAAATTCGTGGCAAAAGCTTTTCCGTGATCACCGGCATTACAATCCACAATATCGAGGTAGTGAATTTCGTCGAAATGATGTTTGGCTGCATAAGCGGTGTAAACACTGGTAACACCCGGATCAAATCCGCAACCCAGAATGGCTGTCAATCCGGCTTGTTTAAATTTATCCTGATAAGCCCATTGCCATTTGTACTCGAATTTTGCCTCATCTTTGGGTTCGTAATTCGCAGTATCAAGATAATGTACTCCGGCTTCGAGACAAGCATCCATGATGGTCAGGTCCTGATAAGGAAGAGCCACATTGATAACCAATTCCGGTTTAAAATCATTAAACAGTGCCACCAGTTCCGAAACTACATCAGCATCTACACGAGCTGTTTTGATTTCAACACCGGTCCGTTTTTTTACATCAGCCGCGATGGCATCACATTTCGACTTAGTACGGCTGGCCAGCATAATTTCGGTAAATACATCCGGATTTTGGGCCACCTTATGAGCTACAACTGTTCCGACGCCACCAGCGCCAATGATAATTACTTTTCCCATTATTACTTATTATTTTGTCACAAAAATACAAAAAATATTCAAGTTTAATCACTACAGGAGGATTACTTTCCTGTAATAATGCGTTTGATTTCGTTCAGTTTGTTGAGTGCTTCTAACGGAGTAAGATGGTCAATTTTGAGACCTTTAATCTCATCTCTGATTTGTTCGAGCACAGGGTCGTCGAGTTGAAAGAAACTGAGTTGCAGACCTTCCCGCTGACCTGCAATTTCGCCCATCGGACGTGCAATGCCGTTTTGTCGGTTGTCGGTTTCGAGTTGTTTCAGTATCTTTTCAGCTCTTTTTACGATACTTTGGGGCATTCCGGCCATCTTAGCCACATGAATACCAAAACTATGCTCACTACCACCCCGTTCGAGTTTACGCAGGAAAATGATCTTTTTCTCCACTTCCTTCACCGTTACATTATAATTTCTGATTCTTGAGAATGATTTTTCCATTTCATTCAGCTCATGGTAATGAGTAGCGAAAAGCGTTTTAGCTTTGCAGGAAGGATGCTCATGAATATATTCGACAATAGCCCAAGCTATTGATATACCATCGTAGGTAGAAGTTCCTCTGCCTAACTCATCAAAAAGAATCAGGCTGCGGTCCGAAAGATTATTGAGGATACTGGCCGCTTCGTTCATCTCAACCATGAAAGTGGATTCGCCCTGCGAGATATTATCGCTGGCTCCCACCCTGGTAAAAATCTTATCCACAACACCTATGGTTGCAGTCTCGACCGGCACAAAGCAGCCAATTTGGGCCATCAGGGTTATCAGGGCTGTCTGGCGCAATAAAGCCGATTTACCCGACATATTGGGTCCGGTAACGATGATAATCTGCTGTGTGTGGTCATCGAGATAAACATCATTGGCGACATACATTTCTCCCGGAAGCAGTTGTTTTTCAATGACCGGATGTCGGCCCTGTTTGATGTTGAGCACACGCGAATCGGTAATTACAGGTCGTACGTATTTATTTTCTGCAGATATACGTGAAAAAGCCAACATACAATCAAGTTGTGCTATCAAACCGGCATTGAGTTGAATTGCAGCAATATAATCAGTCAAACTCAGCACCAATTCGCCAAAAAGACGCGTTTCTATGCTCAGAATTTTCTCTTCAGCTCCCAAAATCTTTTCTTCATAATCTTTCAATTCCTGGGTGATGTACCTTTCGGCATTCACCAGGGTTTGTTTTCTTATCCACGTATCGGGCACCTTTTCTTTGTGGGTGTTTCTTACCTCGATATAATATCCGAAGACATTATTAAAACTGATTTTCAAACTTGGTATTTCAGTGGCAATACTTTCTCTCTCCTGAATTTTTTGCAAATACTTTTTGCCCGAAAATGCCAGTTCGCGGAGTTCATCAAGGTCGGGGTCGATACGCTGTCGGATTACATTCCCTCTGTTGATGAGGGTTGGCGGGTCGGGTTGAATTTCGCGTTCAATCTTATCGGCAATTACATGGCAAACGTTCAACTGGTCGGCAATTTTCATTAATGTTTCGTTGCCGCTTTCGGCACAGGCCTCCTTCATTGGTTCAATGGCTTTGAGTGCCACTTTGAGCTGTACCACTTCGCGAGGGCTAATTCGACCCACCGCAACTTTGGATATGATTCGCTCAAGGTCGCCAATAAGCGCTATCTGGCTATGAAGCAGGGACTTCAGCTCCTGATCACGAAAAAGATGTTCCACCACACTGAGGCGCTCATTAATGGGCTTCACATCTTTCAGAGGAAAAGCGACCCAACGTTTCAGCAATCGTGAACCCATGGGCGATATGGTTTTATCGAGTACATCCACCAGCGTTTTACCTCCCTCGTGTACCGTGCTGAAAAGCTCAAGATTACGCACTGTAAAACGGTCGAGCCACACATAACGATCTTCTTCGATTCGGGCAAGTTGGGTGATATGCCCGGTATGCTGATGGTGGGTCAGGTCGAGATAATGCAAAATGGCTCCGGCTGCCACAACTCCAAAGGCCAGATTATCAACCCCAAATCCTTTGAGATTGCGGGTTTCAAATTGTTTCAACAAACGGTCGGAAGCCGATTCGTGGGTAAAAACCCAATCTTCAAGTGCATATGTAAAAAATTTGTTGCCGAAAAAATCCTCAAACTCTCTCTTTTGATTTCTCTCATATAATACTTCCTTGGGGCTGAAGCTGTTCAGGAGTTTATCGATATACTCAGGCGTACCTTCTGCCACAAGGAACTCACCGGTTGAGATATCAAGAAAGGCCACTCCCACTTTTTTCTTTTCGATATTGACTGCTGCCAGAAAATTATTTTCACGGTGGTTGAGGGTAGTATCGCTGTACGAAACACCTGGTGTAACCAATTCAGTTACACCTCGTTTCACCAGTTTTTTTGTCAGTTTGGGGTCTTCAAGCTGGTCGCAGATAGCTACACGCAAACCGGCTCTGACCAACTTAGGTAAATAAGTATCGAGGGCATGATGCGGAAAGCCTGCCAACTCAACACTTTTAGCAGCACCGTTGGCTCTGCGGGTTAAGGTAATGCCGAGTACCTCCGCTGCTCTGATCGCATCGGTGGAAAAGGTTTCGTAAAAATCACCACAACGAAACAACAAAATCGCATCAGGGTGCTTCGATTTTATCTCGAAGTACTGTTTCATCAGGGGTGTTTCGGTTATACCGTTTTGCATATTTTTAAGTATTTACCACATTAGTCAGATGAGTTTCATACGTTTCAGAAAGATGTAAAATTACATCAGGTCTTTTAAATTTAACATCAGCAAAACCTATGCGACTCATGTGGTTCAAAATTATATTAAATTGATGGTGTTGGTCATGTGCGACCACTCATACTTTTTCTTTTCTACCCGGATATTTTCGACAAATCCGTCGGATCGTTCGTTTGAGAAAAAATCATACAGCGAGTCGGCTATTTCCTTCGGATCGACATTCACCACATAGCCCACCTTGTTGTGCGGAACAATTTCGGCCAATCCTCCCACATCAGTTACCAGCATCGGAATTTCGTAATGATAGGCAATCTGACTCACCCCGCTCTGAGTTGCCGAGCGATATGGCTGAGCCACAATATCGGCAATACCAAAATAGTTCTTTACTTCCCTGTCAGCAATAAAGCGGGTACGCAATTCAATAAAATTTTCGAGTTTATGTTCATTAATGAGCATGAGGTAATGTTCGGGGTTTTCGTAAAACTCGCCTGCAATGATTAGTTTGACAGGAAACTGCCGCAGTCGTTCGTCGGCAAATGCTTTAATTAACAGGTCGAGCCCTTTATACTGACGGATAAACCCGAAAAACAAAATATACTTATTCTCTACGTGCAACCCGAGCCGCATGGCAGCCAGTGAACGATCGGGTTTTTCGCCGTAATGATCGTATAGCGGATGAGGTGAAACATATTTGGGTTTCAACTGCTGGTCGTAGGTATTGATGTCGGAGAGAACAGCATCGGCCATGGCAATAAACCCATCCATGGCTTTAACAAAGTACTTCGGAAATATTTTGTCGAGCACAGTAGGTTCATGGGGTATCATGTTGTGAATCAAGCCTATCATCTTCGTTTTTGGATTTGCAGCCAGCCGGGCGATGGTTCCGAAGCAAGGCGCCATAAACGCCATCCAGTAACAAAAAATGACCTTGTCGGGAGCTTTTTTACGCAAGGCTGTCCCCACTTTGAGCCAACTGAAAGGATTCACCGAGCTTATTTCGCGGGTGATTTTCAGGTCGCCGGGTGTTGGTTCCGATGAAAACTGTGTTTTGCCCGGAAACAAAAAGGACGGATATTGGAGGGTGAAAGTAATTATTTCTACCTGATGTCCCTGACTGATGAACTCTCTTGCGAGTCGTTCGCTGTATGCTGCAAGCCCTCCCCTGTATGGATAAGCTGGTCCTATAATGACAATATGCATGGAATTCTGATTTAATGTGTTCGGAATAATCATTTGCAAATTTACAAAATAATTCAGAAGCAATTGTCCCGATTACTTAACAGAGTTTAAAAATGGATTTTTTGTGCGAATAATTTGAATACTCGGCAAAAATTCGTTTAATTTGCAACCTGATTTAAAAAATTAAACCACAACCAAATGAAACGATTTCTTAAATACATGCTCGGACCGGTAATCTTATTGATTGGTACTGCTTTATTGGCTATCTACTTCTTCAATAACACTCCTGAAAACACCATTCTGATTGTTGCAGGTGCACTCATGATAACCGGTTTGGTAGCACATGTGGTTATCAACAGATATGTTGAAGAATAACATCCTGTTATTTTCAAAACAAATTGGGTTTTCGCTTTCTGGCTTCATCCAGCGAAAGCGTTTCTTTCTTTTGTATTTGTTTGATTTTGAGCTGATGATATTCTGATTCAATCCCTGCAACAAACTCCTCCTTTGTCTTTTTATTCATTAGTTGTGATACCACAAAGGTATTAACAGATGCATCTTTGACGTGAATAACGGGGCCTTTGTAATTTGGGGAAATTTTCACAGCAGTATGTAATTTTGATGTTGTTGCCCCTCCAATCAACAGCGGGATATTCAATCCGGCTTTATTCATTGCTGATGCAATTATACACATTTCTTCCAACGACGGCGTAATCAGTCCGCTCACACCCAGTAAATCCACCTTTTCTTCAATTGCAGTGCGGATAATCTTATCAGTGGGTACCATTACGCCCAAATCAATCACTTCGTAATTGTTGCATGCCAACACTACGGCCACAATATTCTTCCCTATATCGTGCACATCCCCTTTCACTGTAGCAATCAGAAACTTACCTGCGGATGAACTTTGCCCGGGCACTTTCTGAGCCTCGATATGTGGTTGTAAAATAGCTACGGCCTTCTTCATGGTGCGGGCTGTTTTCACTACCTGAGGCAAAAACATCTTTCCCTGTCCAAACAAATCGCCAACGATATTCATGCCGCTCATCAGTGGTTTCTCAATAATTTCGAGGGCAGTATCATATAGTTGTAAGGCTTCAGCCAAATCTTCTTCAAGATACTCGCTGACTCCTTTGATAAGTGCATACTCCAAGCGTGACTGCAAAGTACCGGTACGCCAGGCTTCCACCTTCTCAGTAGCAACTTCGCCGGAAGTCTGAGTCTTGAGCTTGTCAGCAAATTCAATCATTCTTTCGGTCGCATCCGGCCTTCGGTTGAGCACCACATCTTCCACATAAACAAGCATTTCTCGCGGAATTTCCTCGTAAATCTGCAACAGTCCGGCATTAACAATACCCATATCCAAACCTTCTCTGATGGCATGAAATAAGAACACCGAATGCATGGCTTCACGCACCTCGTTATTTCCACGGAATGAGAATGACATATTGCTGATTCCGCCACTCACGCGTGCATGAGGCAGATTTTCCTTGATCCAGCGAACCGAACGAATGAAATCAACACCGTAATTGTTGTGTTCTTCAATACCTGTGGCAACAGCCAACACATTAGGGTCGAAGATGATATTGCGTGCAGGAAATTTTACTTTCTGCGTAAGCAAATCGTATGCACGTTTACAAATTGACGTTTTGCGTTCGTAAGTATCAGCCTGTCCCTGCTCATCGAAAGCCATAACAACAACCGCTGCTCCGTAAGCTTTGATCTTTCGGGCTTTCTCCAGAAAATCGGCTTCTCCATCTTTCAAACTGATTGAATTGACGATGCATTTTCCCTGCAGGCATTGCAAACCAGCCTCAATCACTTCCCATTTTGAGGAGTCAATCATCACAGGAACACGCGAAATTTCGGGTTCAGAAGCAATATAATTCAGGAACGTAACCATTTCCTGAGTAGCATCCAACATGGCATCATCCATATTCACATCGATGATCTGGGCTCCATCCTCCACCTGTTTACGGGCAATCCTCAGGGCCTCTTCATACTTTTTCTCATTAATCAGGCGCAAAAACCGGCGCGAGCCTGCCACATTACAACGTTCGCCGATATTCATGAAAAGCATGTTTTTATCTGCATTGAGATGTTCGAGTCCCGAAAGGCGTAGCGTGGCTTCATCAACAGGCCGGGGCCGGCGCACATCAGAATGCTGTATAAGCTGCTGATAGGCAGCAATATGACCAGGTGTGGTGCCACAACAACCACCAAGAATATTCACTAATTTCTCGTCGATATACTCTTTTATCTGCGCAGCCATAATCTCGGGACTTTCGTCGTATTCGCCAAACTGATTCGGCAAGCCTGCATTGGGATAGGCGCTCACAAAAGCAGGAGAATGAGCCGCTATTTCCTGCAAATAGGGTTTCAGATCGCGGGCTCCGAAGGAGCAATTCAAGCCAACAGACAACAAATTGGCATGTTCGACCGAAGCAAGAAATGCCCGAATTGTTTGTCCGGATAAAGTACGTCCACTCACATCAGCCACTGTAGCCGAAATCATCAGCTCCACCCTGCGACCGGCCTCCTCCATGGCCTCTTCGGCAGCATAAATGGCTGCCTTGGCATTGAGTGTATCGAAAACGGTTTCAATGAGCAGGGCATCCACACCGCCTTCGAGCAAAGCAATCATTTGCTCTTTGTATGCATTTACGAGTTGCACGAATGTAACAGCGCGATAAGCAGGGTTATTTACATCGGGCGACATCGACGCTGTTTTGTTGGTCGGACCAACAGCTCCTGCCACAAATCTGGGTTTTTCAGGATTAAGTGAAGTGTAATGGTCGGCTGCTTTGCGTGCAAGCCTTGCTGCTTCCATGTTCATTTCCTGCACGAGCGCAGCCATACCATAATCCTCCATAGAAATGGTTTGGGCATTGAAAGTGTTCGTTTCAATAATATCGGCTCCGGCCTCCAGATACTGACAATGAATGTTATAGATGATTTCAGGCTGTGTAAGCACCAGCAAATCATTGTTTCCCCGCTGTGAAATTGCAGCTTCAGCAAAGCGCTCACCACAATATTCCTGTTCAGTAAGCTTATGCCGCTGAATCATGGTACCCATGGCTCCGTCGAGGATGAGGATACGGTTTTTTAAAATCTCTCGCATTACTAACTGTATTAACCACATTAGTCACATTAGCAACACATTAGAAGTAAGTTTTGAAAAATATTCCACAAAAATATTTCACTTAAATTTACCCTTTTCTTATGTTTACTCAGGTTACTATGTGGTAAGTAAAATCTATAATTTCAACAAACCCCTGCCAGTCATTTCAGCAGGTTTTTCAATTCCCAGTATTTGGCAAATTGTAGGCGACACATCTGCGAGGATACCGTGTTCTACGGATGCTCCGGGCCGATCGGTTACATAAACAACAGGCACAGGGTTTAGCGAGTGAGCTGTATTAGGTGAACCATCTTCGTTTTCGGCATTATCGGCATTGCCATGGTCGGCTATGATAATCACCTCATAATCGTTGGCGCGGGCAGCATCAACCACCTGACCCATGCAATCATCCACTGCAACAATCGCCCTTTCGATAGCTTCACGCACTCCGGTATGGCCAACCATATCGCCATTGGCAAAATTCAGCACAATGAAATCGTGTTTTTTCTTATTGAGCTCTGCCACTAAGGCATCTTTGATTCCATAAGCACTCATTTCGGGCATCAAATCGTAAGTTGCCACTTTGGGAGAAGGAATTAAAATGCGCTCTTCGCCTTCAAACGCATCTTCGCGACCACCGGAAAAGAAGAAAGTAACGTGAGCAAACTTTTCTGTTTCAGCAATTCTCAATTGTTTCAATCCAAGCGATGAAACATATTCGCCCATAGTTTTCTGCACATTATCCTTATCGAAAAGCACCTTCAGTCCTTTAAAAGTAGAATCGTAGGGTGTCATACAGTAATATTCCAACGGAATGGTATGCATATCATATTCGTGCTTATCTTCCTGAGTAAGCACAATTGTAAGCTCCTTAGCCCTGTCGTTGCGATAATTGAAGAAAATCACAACATCTCCTGCTTCGATGGTAGCCGTTGGTTTTCCGGTTTCATCGGTTACCACAATCGGCTTCACAAACTCATCGGTCACCCCCGAATCGTATGATGCCTGCATGGCAGCTACCGGATCGTTGGTCGGCGTTCCTTTACCCCTCACAATCAAATCATAAGCGTATTTTACACGTTCCCAGCGATTATCGCGGTCCATGGCATAATAGCGACCAATGATAGACGCAATTTTGCCTGTGCTGTATTGTGTGTAAGCCTGAAGTTGTTCGATGAAGCCTTTACCACTTTTAGGATCGGTATCGCGTCCATCCATAAAACAGTGTACATAAGCATCGCTAATACCGTATGTCTGCGCAATTTCTATCAGTTTAAAAAGATGATCGAGCGAAGAATGCACACCACCATCGGAAACAAGTCCGAGGAAATGCATTTTCTTCCCCTTTTCTTTGGCATAGGTATAAGCATTCACAATTTCGGGATTGTGCAAAATACTATTGTCGCGGCAAGCAATATTGATTTTCACAAGATCCTGATACACAACACGTCCGGCACCAATATTCAGGTGACCCACTTCCGAATTTCCCATTTGTCCGTCGGGTAGCCCCACATGCTCACCCGAAGCAAGCAGGTAAGAATTCGGATAAGTAGCAATGAGTTTATCCCAGTTTGGGGTAGCTGTATTGGCAATGATATCGGCCTGTGAACCATTTCCGATTCCCCATCCGTCGAGAATCATTAAAAGCGCTTTTTTGTTCATATTTATTTGATTGATTATTATTTAGCTTAAGTAATACCTTTTCTGTTTCAGTGTGCAAAAGTACGGTTTTTTGTTAGAACCACAATCCCGACTGCTATCGTGAGCGCCTGAAAGTTCAGGAGAACATGAATACTTCTTTTTGAACACAAAAGAAAAACAATTGTACCCCCTGAATACTTTCAAACATTTTAAATTCAATTATGTTTATATTTTGTGTTCAAATGAGTCGCGATGCGAACATAATTCATGAAATTTTTCTGTAATTTTGTGGCTGTTTTAAATTTCATCTACAATTATGGCAAAACCATTCATTTACCAGGACCCATTTCCGCAGGAAAAAGACAAAACGCAGTATTATCATCTTACTTCAGAGCATGTTAGCTCGTTGCAATTGGATGATAAAACCATTTTGAAAGTAGAACCCGAAGGTTTAACGATGATGGCGAGGGCTGCGATGCGCGATTGTGCATTCCTGCTTCGCCCGGAACATCAGCAGCAGGTTGCATCCATATTGAATGACCCCGAAGCAAGCGACAACGACAAATATGTGGCTGTAACCATGTTGCGCAATGCTGAAATTGCTGCCCGGGGTGTACTGCCGTTTTGCCAGGATACAGGAACGGCTACTGTGTATGCCCACAAGGGTAACCTTGTTTTAACCCAAGGCAATGATGAAGAAGCATTATCGAAGGGAATTTATCAGACCTATACACAAGAAAATCTGCGCTATTCGATGAATGCTGCATTGAACATGTACGATGAAGTGAACACCGGCACCAATTTACCGGCTCAAATCGATTTGATGGCCGGACATGGAAGTGAGTATAAGTTCCTTTTTATTGCTAAAGGGGGCGGCTCCTCCAATAAATCCTATCTATTCCAGGAAACAAAAGCACTACTAAATCCAGCATCATTAGAAAAATTTTTGTCCGATAAGATGAAAACGCTTGGTACAGCTGCCTGTCCGCCTTATCATCTTGCTTTTGTGATAGGAGGAACTTCGGCTGATGCCTGCATGAAAACAGTAAAACTGGCTTCAACCAAATATTACGATACTCTACCTACCACAGGCAATGAACTGGGCCGCGCATTCAGGGATGTGGAAATGGAAGCAAAAATACTGAAAGCTGCACAGGATTTCGGGATGGGAGCTCAGTTTGGCGGAAAATATTTTGCGCATGATGTTCGCATTATCAGGTTACCACGCCATGGTGCTTCCTGCTTTGTGGGGATGGCTGTATCGTGTTCGGCCGACCGCAACATCAAGGCAAAAATCAATAATGACGGCATTTGGATTGAAAAGCTGGAAGACAATCCCGGGCGATTTATTCCGGATGAATTCCGCAAAACAGGTGAAGGAGATGCTGTAAAGATCGACCTCAACCGCCCGATGAAGGAGATTCTCGAAACACTTGGCCAGTACCCTGTTTCAACCCGCTTAGCACTTTCAGGAAGCATTGTGGTTGGCCGGGATATAGCCCACGCCAAACTGAAGGAATTGCTGGATGCAGGTGAAGAGTTACCCCAATACGTTAAAGATCACCCTATTTACTATGCAGGTCCGGCCAAAACACCCCAGGGTATGCCCTCAGGTTCTTTCGGACCAACCACAGCAGGCCGTATGGACTCATATGTGGATTTATTCCAGTCGATGGGTGGCAGTATGATAATGATAGCCAAAGGAAACCGGAGTCAGCAAGTGACAGATGCCTGCAAAAAATACGGAGGTTTTTATCTGGGGTCCATCGGTGGTCCTGCAGCCATTCTCGCAGAGCAAAACATCAGGAAAGTAGAATGTCTGGCCTATTCCGAACTCGGCATGGAAGCCATTTGGAAAATTGAGGTGGAAAATTTTCCGGCCTTTATTCTGGTTGATGATAAAGGCAATGATTTCTTTGAAGTAATCAGGAAAGGGGGATTCATTTAACGCAATCGGAGAAAGAAAATACTCAGTCCGGAAGATTTCCCGGGGATGTAATATCAAAGGCTGCCCGGGTTTGGGGCAGCCTTTGATATATACACAAATCTCAAAATCAATACACCTTGATATTGGTAATTCCGATAGCAAACTCATCGGTTGTTTCAAAGTGACAGATACCAATCCAAACTACCTTATCTTTATAAGTTGTCGGGATACTAATCGATTTAGTTGCTCTGGTGGCTGATGTCAGCTTTTCAGTAAAAATTGCCGGAGCAGCCTTAGCCTGAGCAATGTTAGTGATAGGTGCAGTAGCAATTACCACTTTGAATTTCTCGCCAAAGTAAGCTCCATCGAATGCCTGAACATCAAGATCGATTGTGGCAGCAGCAGAACCTAATTTTACCGGAGGAAGTATCACGTAATTTTCAGGTCTCAGCGGAGCATTAAACCATGAATATGAGCGCAAACCAACTTCTGTATTGGCAGGAGCATCAAAATAAGCCAAATGCCAAACACGGGCATCACCATCAGCATCAATGTGGGTGAAAGATGTACCCTGCCATGAAGTTAAAGGATCGCTTGCAAGCAGATAGTAAGGAAGATTTTTGGCTGGTTTTGTTTTAAACGGTCGTTCAACGCCAAAGCTGATCCCATCCACATTCACTGCGTATGCTTTACAGAAATAATTTGTGCTTGGCACCAAACCTGTTAACTTCACTGAAAACTCAAACTGTTTATTGGTGCTTTTAGCTGATGCTATATGGTGTGTATTTTCAGCCATCATTTCAGCCGTATAAAAAATATAGCCCCAGTCGAGCAGGGTTGTATCTTTAATATTTGCCGAGGTAACCACCGAACCTTTAACAGTTGCTTCCACCACACTGGTATCGGTAACAGCCACACTAACAACATTGGCCGGAACACCTGCTGCATTCGGAGTATAGTCGTAATCCGATTTCAGCACATCTTCGGTACAGCCCGCAAGTAAAAATGCAGCAACCCCGAAGCTTAGCAATGATTTTAATATTTTCTTATTCATAATTTTTACAATGTGAGGTTACTACCGGACTTTTATCCGGCAGTAACCGGTTAATTATTCATTATTGTCTTCTTCAGAGATTTCACTGTTTTCCTGGATTTCACTTTCAGGAATTTGGTAAATCCAACGCTTGTCACCAGCAAGCACTTTCAGTTTATTTCCAGCTTCGTGATTAGATCCATCATACGTTCTGTCAATGCCTTTGTTCAGACGTTTCAAGTCGAAATAAGAGAAACCTTCGCCCCATAGTTCGATACGACGTTGCATCCAAACATCATCCACAGTTACATTAGCAAGATTCCAGGCCGGATTCCGATTTTCCATCAACTTTTTAAGTGCAGTAGCAGCCTCACCGCCTTTACCTGCCTGATGTGCAAGTGCTTCCGCTTCTATCAGCACCATTTCTGAAGCTCTCATATATAAATAATCCTGCGTAAAACCATCAGCCCAACCAAACTTCAAGCTGGCATAAGGAAGTTTCCATCCTGTTGCCGATTCATTTCTCGGTGCTGTGTTGGTTACTGAACCGGCAGCATCCTGATATAGTTGTTTACGAGCATCGGTCGCCGGAATAAAATCATATAATCTTTTGTCGATTTGACGCGGTGCATATTCAAGGCCGGCATAACCCGGAGTAAGATTAGAAATATGCGAGAAGAAAGAAGCATAAATACTGCTCGTTTCGGAATTATGATCGAACCCCCACATCCACTCAGGATTGGTGATATCCATGAAGCCATCTTTCAGACTGGATGCCGGCATCACGCTGTAACCTGTCTGGGCAGCACGGGCAGCTAAAACAGCCTTATCCCACTGTTCGGTAAGCAGGTAGTAACGTGCAAGTAAGCCGTTAGCAACATTCTGATTAACCTGATTTTTGTTTCCACGTACGTAACCATCAAGGTTGGCAACTGCAGTAGTCAGGTCCGATTCGATTTGACCAAGCACTTCTGATACTTTGGCACGTGCCAGAATATTGGGTTTGCCTTCGTTTGAAGCCCGGTAAAGCGGAATCCCCGGCTTATCACCGGCTGCAGAAACAGGATACAGGTGCTGATACATCTGAATCAGATAGTAATATGACATACCTCTGATGGCCAAAGCCTGTCCGCGATAAGCCAGAATGGTCGGATTGGTCGACTCACTGCTGGTCAGAGCAAGCACTGTATTCGCACCTGAGATTAAACTGTACAAATAGGTCCAGTTAGTATTGGTACGACGATAGCTCCATTCACGGTTATCCAATGCATAATCGTACCGGAAGTGCGATAATTTCGACATGATGATATCTTCGGTCATCATATCGGTTGAATGCAGGATTGACATAAATCCGAAGGAATCGTGTGAATCTGTTCCCATCAGGTTCCATTCCACCATCATGTTGTAAAGGGCATCCACAAAACCAGCCAGTTTCGATGGGTCGGCCTCCATGGTTATACGGGCATCTTCCGAAGTGAGTGTGGCTGTAGTCTTCACTTCAAAGTAATCATTGGAACAGGAAGCTCCCAGCAGGACTACACCCAGTAGAATGATTATCAATTTATTTGTTTTCATACTTTATAATTTTCAGTTTTGTTGACAATTAGAATTTCACTGTAACACCCACAGAGGTTGTTCTCAGGGCAGAGTAAGCCCCTTCGAACACAGAACCTGTAAACGACTGGCGGGTATCGAGACCCTGACGGGCTGTCAGCAACAACAAGTTATCGGCACTGGCAAAGAAACGAACAGATTCAATTTTATAAGGAGAAACCATGTGTTTTGGCAAAGTATAACCAGCAGTTAGGTTTTTAATGTTAAAGAAAGAAGCGCTTGTGAGGAAGCGGGTCGAGAATGCATTCACATTCTGATCGCCTACCTGAACGCGGGGCACATCGGTATTGGTATTGGTTGGAGTCCAGCGTTTGTAGATATCCTTGTTCCAGTTTGATCCGGAAGTACCACCACTCATCTGACGGGCATAAACTGCATCGTAAACCCAACCTCCAAACTGGAAGGAAGTCTGGATGCTGGCATCAAAGCCTTTGTAGTAAAGATCGGAAGACAAACCACCATAAAAATCAGGGATGGCAGATTTTCCGGTTTCGTACCTTGTTGCGTCTGAATATATGTCGGTTTTTACTTTTTCAGTATTTTCAACGCCACCAACGGTTGTAGTAACATCTTTATACCAAAGTGATTTACCTGTCAGGGCATCAACACCGGCATATTCATACGTGTAGAAGTCGTACAAAGTGCCACCCACTTTCCTCCAGTAGCTACCTGCAATGTATCCCTTAGGGTCTTTATCATCCGGTACTTTGGTAAGTGCATTCCTGTAGGAAGTCGTATTGATAGAGATATCCCATCTTAAATCTCTGGTTTTATAAATATCGTAAGTTAATTCAACCTCAAAACCAGTGTTTTTCATATCAATCTGATTGTCCCAAATCCATGTTGGCGTACCACCTGAGGGAGGAAGCGGTTTCCGATAGATCATATCCATCGTTTCTTTGATAAAGAAATCCACATTCAGGTTCAGCTTGTTCCATATACCTAATTCGACACCTGCGTTGAAGTTGTTTGATTTTTCCCAGGTCAGGCCGGGAGCACCACGGTAAGTAAGTTTCGGGGACGCGTTTGTGCCATCACTGATCATCGTATATTGATCGAGATACAAATTCATACCATCGATACCATCATTACCCTGAGTACCATAACTGGCTTTCAGTTGGAGATTGTTGATTAAATCATTGTCGCGGAGAAAAGCTTCATCTTTCACACGCCATGAAGCACCTACCGACCAGAAATTGCCCCAACGTACATCGGAAGCAAATTTGGATGAAGCATCGCGACGGAAACTGCCGGAAAAATAGTATTTGTCGGCGTAGCTATATTCGGCACGTGAAAGGTAACCTTCGAGACGGTACTGTGAAGTATAGGATGTAAGACTGTTTACCGATCCTGCATTCGCAAATTCAGGATTATAAGGATCATAGAAGTTCATCTTAGAACCTTCGAGGTACCAAACATCATTCGATTTAGATTCATGCCCAATCAGGATGTTGATATTGTTTAATCCTGATTTCTTGCTATAATTAAGCAACTGGTTCATGTTCAGAGCCTCAATCCGCTGACTTGTTTTGTAACCAATACCATTATATGTTTTTCCATCGCCCTGCAATGGATTTATGAACTCTGTCATGGTGGTAGAGAATGCATCATAAGCGACATTGGCAGTGAATGTAAAATCTTTCAGAAATTTTACCTCAGTATAGAATCTCGTCGATAAGTTATCTGAAATACTGTTATCGCTGTCGTAAGAAAGCTTGTACATCGGGTTTTGCTCACCGGCATAAGCACGTGTCAGACCTACCGGGGCACCATTGGCAAAGTTGCCTGAACCGAAGTCGTATTCCTGAACACCTTTAGCATCGAAAATAGGTGCTCCGGTTGCAAGGTCGTATTTGAAAATAGGATATATCGGTGCTGCATTCTGTGAGAAGTTAAATATATTGGAATAGTTTGTATTACCTGCAGATGCGACAGGAGAATTACTCATTGTCTTTGAATAAGCAATATTCATCCCTGCTTTAATGTTATCATTCACCTTTTGATCCACTTTAACGCGGGTACTCAGACGGGTAAAATCGGAGTTGGTAACATAACCCTTATCATTCAGGTAGGATGCAGACATATAGGCGGAGGTGTTTTCGGTACCACCGGCAACGTTCACGTTATACTCCTGTTTCATTCCATTTACGAACGGATCATTCAACCAGCTGTCCTTCCATTTCAAATCTTTGGCTGCTGCATTCAATTTGCCAGACAGCGGATTGATCAGCTCATTATCAGCTACTCCCTTATAGATATTATAACCAAGATGTTTTGAGATTAACTCGTTCGACACCTGAACACCGGCAGGATAATAACCCATTCCACCTTCAACCAGGTTGTTGCGCAGGGCTTCAAACATCATTTCATAATAATCGCCGGGGCTTGTTATTACATTATAAGCAGGCACAGCGCGGGAGTTGGTGCCAACACGTGCATCTACAGTTACTTTGGTAACGCCTTTTTCTCCTCTTTTGGTTGTAATCAGAATCACACCATTGGACCCACGGGCACCATACATAGAGTTAGCAGCCGCATCTTTCAAAACGTTTAATGTCTCGATGTCCTGAGGAGAGATTGAGTTCAGAGAACCTTCGTATGGCACACCATCAACCACAATGAGGGGAGCCTGGCTGGCAGAAACAGAACCCAAACCACGGATACGGATGGCAGCCGACGACCCCGGCTGACCGGTTGAACTTGCAATCTGTACACCGGCGATAGTTCCTTCGAGGGCTTTAGTAATGTTGGATGTTTCACCTTTGGTCAGCTTCTCCCCTTTAACTACTGTAGCAGCTCCTGTAAACGATCTTTTGGTTGTTGTACCATAAGCAACAACCAGCACCTCATCCAATTCCGAAGCCTCAGTTTCGAGTCTGATAACCATGTTTTGTGAAGCAGTTACTTCCGTGGTTTTCATACCCACAAAAGAAACCACCAACACACGATTAACTGCAGGAACAGCCAATGTAAAATTACCGTTTACATTAGTAATTGTACCTGTTGTGGTACCTTTCACCATCACTGTAGCACCAATAATCGGCTCTCCGTCGTCAGCAGAAATTACTTTCCCTGAATAGGAGGTCTGGGCCAGTGCTACACCCACTCCCACGAACACGCAGGTGAGCAAAAACGTTAGTTTTCTCATAAATTTACCATTTGTTTAATTTAACTTCAAGCTTGTTA
>CAYGJI010000061.1:0-19158 GCA_964350125.1 uncultured Paludibacter sp.
TTTGATAATATTTTTTGTAATAATCTTTCAATTTTTTCGCTTTTTCCTACAGAGACATCACCGCTACGCGGCTCAGGGAGCTTTGGTCTTCGTTTGTTCTACCAAGACATCGCCGCTATGCGGCTCTCTGATTGAGAATCCTTTTTTTCGTTCTACCAGGACATCGCCGCTATGCGGCTCAAAAAAACGCAATCAGGATTCTACGTTGCAATTGAGCCGCATAGCGGCGATGTCTTGGTAGAACAAACGAAGCATCAATGATTTATTGAGCCGCGTAGCGGTGATGTCTTTGTATTAAATCGGAATTTAACGCTTTAAATCTCCCGTGTTATGATTGATCATTAAAAAAATTAACGTCTTGAAATAATATAGCTCTTTCCTGCTTCAGTCGGCAAATCGTACAAATAAAAGTTGCGTGTCACAACAGGATTCAGTTTTGCCGAAGCATTGATGAGCGGAGCCGGCACCTGAGGTACTTCAAATAGTTTGTTCGAATTACTACCCTTTGCAGTTTTCATACCTGCCGATTGCAACGCATTGTGCGATTTCAGGCGCAGATTTCCACCGAAGCGCGACATCACTTTCACCTCCTTCACTTCTCCCTTTTCCCAACTGATATCGAGTTCGAAGCCGCCGCGGGCAACAATGCCTTTTACTTCACCCTCCGGCCATACCGAAGGCAGGGCAGGCAGCAAATGCACAAAACCATCGTGACTTTGCATCAGCATTTCAACAATTCCGGCGGCGCAACCGAAGTTTCCATCAATTTGGAAAGGCGGGTGGGCATCGAAAAGATTCGGATAAGTACCACCCATTTTGGGTTGTTCGCGCACCAGCGTCAACTGGTCGGTAATGAGTTTGTATGCGTGATCGCCATCGAGCAGGCGTGCCCACAAACACACTTTCCAGCCCATGCTCCACCCTGTGGATGGGTCGCCTCGGGCAATCAGCGATGTACGTGCGGCATCGAACAACTCAGGCGTACGGAAAGCCGAAATCTGATTCGAAGGAAACAGCCCGTACAAATGCGAAACATGGCGGTGCTTGTCTTCAGGGCTGTCCCAGTCGTGCATCCACTCCTGCAGCTGTCCCCACCGGCCAATTTGCATCGGTGGCATTTCCTTCAGCTTCGCTTTGAGTTTTGCCGCAAAAGCATGATCGGTATTGAGCAGGTCCGAAGCCGTAATCACTGCATTCCACAGATCAAAAATCAGTTGATTATCCATGGTGACACCGCCTGCAGTGGTCGCTTTATTATTGCTTCCGGCATGGGTGTTTTCAGGCGAATTGCTCGGACAAACCACCAGCCAGTTGTTTTCGGGTTCGCGCACCATCACTTCATCGAAAAACTCAGCAGAACCCCGAATTATGGGATACACTTCGCGCAGGAACTTCAGGTCGCCGGTATGCAGAAAACGCTCCCACAGGTGGCGCGTAAGCCAGGCCCCCCCCGAAGGCCACATGCCCGAAGGAGCACGGTCAACCGGGCCGGTGATCCGCCAAATATCGGTATTGTGGTGCAATACCCAGCCATTGACACCATACATGATCTTTGCCGTTTCGCGACCCGACTCGCTCACTTCGCGAATAAGCTGAATAAACGGTTCGTGTAACTCGCTCAGGTTGGTGACCTCTGCCGGCCAATAGTTCATTTCAGCATTGATATTGCAGGTGTACTTGCTATCCCAGGGCGGGAACATCTTATCGTTCCAGATTCCCTGCAAATTGGCCGGTTGTCCGCCGGGCTGCGACGAGCAAATCAACAAATACCTGCCAAACTGATAATAGAGCGCCACCAAATGTTTGTCGTGTGTTTTGGCAAATGTTTCTACCCTTTTATCGGTTGGCAAGCCCGATTTATCGGCACCCAGATTGAGCGATGAGCGGTTGTATAACGACTGATAAAATGCGATATGCGATTTGCGGGCTTCCGGCCATGATTTTGCCAGTGCAGCTTCGAGTTTTTCTTTGGCTCTCGCCACCGGATCGCCTGAAATATCGCGGTAATTATTAAAATTAGTCCCGATTGAAACGTACAAAATGGCTTCGTCAGCTTTTTCCACGCTCAAAACACCATCTTTCGAAATCACCTTGCCACCGCGGGTTTTCACAGCCACCCGACCATGAAAGCGCACCAATCCGCGAAGTCGCTCGTGGGTCGAAGTAACACCTTGCAGCGATATCTGATCCCCCTCGGAACGAATGTCCACATCTTGCTGTGGCGAAGTGAGTATGGCATTGAAGCTAATCTGTTTCTTTTTGCTGGCAGTAAGCCGGATCATCACCACCTGATCGGTAAACGAAGTAAGGTATTCGCGCTGAAAAGTAACTTTTCCCTGCTTGTAAGTGACACGCGCTATGGCCGAATCGATGTCGAGTTCACGGTAATAGGCGGCATACCCGCTGTGTCCCGGAAAAGCAATGCGTAAATCGCCAAAAGTCTGATAAGGCATCCCGTGGTTGGTTTGCGACATCACCTTTTCGGTGGCTAAAGTCTGCGCTTCGAGGTATTTGCCTGCAAAAACCAGCTCACGCACCTTCGGGATATATTCGAGCCCGAGCGGATTGGCGTTGTTATTTGGTTGTCCGGCCCAAATCGTTTCTTCGTTGAGTTGAATTTGATCAGTGGCAGGATTCCCGAATACCATAGCTCCCAAACGACCGTTGCCCAATGGCAGCGCTTCCACCCACAGTCGGGCGGGCTGGTCGTACCACAACAAATGCCGGTGAGGTTGCTTAGCAAGAGCTCCGGCATTAATCACTACAAACAACAGGGATGCAATAATTCCGATCTTTATCATCATATCTTTACATTTTTTTTATGACATCATGACGTAAAAATAGTCTTTTTGTACCTGAATTAAACACTTTCCTGTTCAACTCTTTTATACTCAGCACAAAATATGTAAATTGCGCTGTCATTATGATGAAAAACATGAAACACATAATGCTTCTTTTATTGCTGATGACCTGCTTTATCCAGCTTTCGGGCAATGGCCGACCGATAGCTGTTGTTCCCTTCGATCTGTCGGGTAGCTACATCATTATTTCGGCACGGGTGAATCAGGGCACCTCGCTTCAGTTTATTTTCGATACCGGACTCAGACACAGCATCATCACCCATCTCGATGAAAATGATGTGGTTAATCTCAATAATCAGCGCAAGGTGCCACTACAGGGACTCGGACAGGGACTTGACCTTGTTGCACTTGCCAGCGACAACAATGTTCTGAGCATGGGCAATTTCAGTCTGAAAAACCTCACTGTTTTTGTTCTCGAAGAAGACTTTCTGCAACTGTCGGAAATGAACGGACGGAAAATTAACGGCATTGTGGGTGTGGATTTACTGAAACCTTATGTGGTGCAAATCGACTATACTAACCGTCGGCTCCGTTTTTACAAACCCGAAGGATTTACAGCTCCCAAAAAGTATAAGAAACGCCAGCTCTTCATCGAAAATAATAAGATTTTTATGATGATGACCCTGCTTGATAGTTCGCTCAAACTAAGGACCATCAAAATGCTGATTGACACGGGAGCACGACTGAATGCCTGGTTTCAAACAGTGACCGGCAACTTCGAATCGTTGCCCGAAAAGAAGGTTTACACCCGCATTGGCACCGGTTTCAGTGGGGATGTATATGGCTATTTAGCGAAAATACCACAGATTTGCCTCGAAGAGCATTGTTTTAATCATCCGATTGTGGCTTTTCCCGATTCGGCGGTGATTGCAGAACTTGTGAGGCGCTCCGACCGCGATGGCTCGATTGGCAGTGAACTGCTTTCGCGCTTCGATCTGTATATCGACTTCCCCGGTAGCATGATGTATTTCAAACCGAACGACCGCTTTAAACTCCCTTTCCGCTACAATATCGCCGGCATCGAAATTTCCCAGTCTTATTTCCCACTTCCCGGGTTTTCGATTGCTAATGTGTGGAAAAACTCGCCTGCCGACCGGGCCGGACTGAAAACCGGAGATGTGATTATCGGCGTGAATGGCGAGAACGCTATTGCTATGACTATGAACGAATTGCTCGCCATCTTCGAACAGCCATCGCGCCGTCCGATGCAAGTGGTTATCACCCGCGAAAATAAAACCATACAGTTTCAGGTTGAGATGCGGGATTTGTTGTGAGATCACTTGCAATCAGAACTTCAAACTCCAGCTCAAATACGGTATTACCGGAAAAACTGAAACCGATTTCAGTACCGGATGCGAATTGGGATTAGGTTCATATGCATGCGTTTCATAATTGAAGTTTTGCAAAGGTTCATTCAGACCGATATAATACAGAAAAGGATTGGCCCTGTGATATGCATTGTAGGCACCGAAACTCCAGATTGCCTGATGTTTTTTGAAAGCAGTGTACTGATACTGAAAGGAGATATCAAGTTTGTGAAAATCCTTCATCCGGTAATTATTTCTTTCGGTGTAAACCGGCAAATGACTATAATAATCGTAGCCATCCACCACATCTTCATACGGAAAAATGATGGCTGTGGGGATGGTGATCGGACGCCCGGTCTGATACTGCCAGGTAGCATTGAAAGTCCAGTTGTGCGATAATTTCAGCATGCCGGTTAGCGTAAGGGCATTGCGGATGTCGGATGAGGCCGCAAAACTTCGTCCGCCGTTTAGCTCAGCAAACCGATGCCTAACCTGCATCAGCGTATAATCCAGCGTCAGCGACCAGCGGTTATGGTTGAGGGCCGCCGACAAATCGAGTCCGTATGCCTGTCCTTTGCCTGTAGTAACCAAATCGCCAAGCTGATAGTTTTTTTGATAAATAATCATGGTACGCACATCATAACCATCGCTGAAATCGCTGATATTATTGAAATTGCGGTACCACAAATCAGCCTTGACACCCATTTTCATTCCTTTCAGATTGAAATCGCGACCGGCACCAAGCGAATACTGCCAGGAGGATGCGGGTTTCAGTACCTCACCCGAAGGTGCAAATATCTCGAAACTAATGCCTATACCGGGGTTGGCTATCCGATGTACAGGCTGTGACATGCGGGTAACCGAGGCACTCACCGAAAACTGTTCACCCAACATCGCATGATAGCTCAGTCGCGGATCAATCAGCGGAAAGACTTTGCCATCTCCCCAAAATACCGAAGCTCTCAGACCTGCATTTAACTGATGTTTATTATCGAAAAAACCTGCCTGCCATTCGGCCCAGCCACCCGCTTCGGTTGCTGCAGTTTGCTTCAGATAGCTGCTGCGATGCAGGGTAGTATCGGTAAAATTCCACTGAATGGGCGAAAAGCTGCTGTTGCGAATAAATAACCCTGCCGACAGCGCCTGAGAATCGTTTATTTTGAACCTGATTTTTTCTTCAGCTCCAATGGTGGTTATCCCACTGAGCACCTGACCCATATTGCTGGTCGTATCCGTTTTATTGTAAGCCGAATTTCCAAAATCGAAAAGATAACGATCGGCATACAACATGAATTGTCCGCTCAGCTTATTTGTTGGCTCATGCAACCATTGCAAACCTGCATTTTGCTGCGTATTCTTAATCCAGACTGTGTTGAAAATTCCCGAATCATCCTGTCCGACTTCCAACCCATCCGAATTATGAAACAAATTGAACCTTAACTTGTTTCGTTCATTCACTTTCCACAGTGCCGTGGCATTTAAATCGGCAAAATGCAATTTAAGGCGTGTATCGTCGGGATCGAAGAAAAGGTTGGTAACATTGGCTAAGGCATAATTGGCCAAACGACCTGAAATCTGCACTCCCAACTTATCCTTTATCAGCGGAACATTGAGCGAAAGTTTCGATGCAAGCAACCCCACCTCGGCTTCACCCGAGAAATGTTGCGTGTCAGCTTCTTTGGTAATCACATTCACAACAGATGATATTTTACCCCCGAATTCGGAAGGAAAGGCCGATTTGTATAGCCGCGCAGTACGTATTGTTACCGGATTATACACCGAAATAAGTCCGAGTGCGTGCATGGTGGAATAAAGCGAAACACCATCGAGCAGGAAAAGATTTTGACCATGATCACCGCCACGCACAAAAATTTCGGAGCTTCCTTCTGAACCTGAATGTACGCCCGAGCCCAGGGCAAAAGCTTTCAATATGTCCCTTTCGCCCAGCATGGCAGGTAGTTTTTCAAGTACATGCGCATCGATGCGCTCAATAGAAACGGGTTCAACGCTTTTTTGCGTGGCGGGCACAATCTCCACTTCCTCAATATATTGCGATGTAAAGGGGCTGCTCAGTTCAATCACTATAACGGTATCACTTTGCAGGTCGACAACTATATGCCGGCGGTCGAAAGGTTCAAATTCGATAATAAGTTCCTGAATCCCTGCAGGCATTTCGAACAGAAAACTGCCTTTCGAATCGGCATCCACAATGCGGTTGTAGGGCAACACTTTCACCGGAACCCTTTTGATCGGCTTTTGGGTGCGCAAATCAACAATTTGTCCACGCAAACGGTAAAATTGTTGTTGTGCTGATATACCAAAACCCATCAACACGACTGCTGCCAATAAAAACAAACACTTTTTCATCTTCTAATTCTGTTTAGGGATAGTTACCAAAATATCGAAATTGTGGCGGGCTCCAAATAGCCCCACGCCACCATGGATATTGTTGTATTGCGGAAGGACTCCCGTAAAACCTCCCAAAAACAAATCGGGGATAAACTCAAAATCGAAGCCGGTAGCGAGGGTTCGGGCAAACATAAAAGTTTTTAGTTCAGGAGTAATCGTTTGTGCAGTCAGGGTAAAACTACTGCTGTCTTTCGGCACATAATGATCAACACCTGTATAGCGCTCGCTATTTGCTTCACGGGCTCCCGAAAACCACAATTCCTTAACATGTATGAACACTCCGAAGCCTTTATCAGCAGGCAAATGGAGGTCTGCTGTAATGGTTGCTTTCAATACACTGAAACCATTCCAGCCAATCGAGTGATTGGGTTTTGTTGGAGCCAGAATACATCCTGCATTGAGAATGCGAGCATAATCGGCCGGGATGGCTGTTTGTGCAGTTATTTCCCTGTCGGCAAGCTGCACCTTCAGCTTAATCAGTTCACCCGGCTTGGGGTTTAGCAAGCCCGATTTGTCTTCGAAATACCGGCTTTGAGGTTCCTTTCTTTGCAATTGCACCCAGTTTCCGCCCTCCACCAACATACTTACAATAGCTTCGGGGTAAGGCAACAAATCGGGGCTCAACTTAGGGTGATAAGTGCGGCCAAGATATACCTGAGGTGCTTCTCCGGTCGTAATAACCGAAAATACCACTGGTACAAGTTCGTCGGACCAGGGTGTTCCAAATTCCTCTGTTCGAACGCATGACTGCAGGTGCAGCAATGCGAGAATAATGCAAACAAAGTGTGAAGGTTTCATGTGAATGATTTGTTAGTGTTTTGTTTTTTTGTAATCTCTTTGTGATTTCGTGACTGCAGATTGCTTCGCACTCCAAGGTCGCTCAATTCACAAAGAGATTGCTTACCTCTTACCGCTGCCAAACGTATACGCCCCCTTCAAACTAATCACAGGATTATAGTGAATGCCATAATCGAAATTGAGATAGGTTGCCAGGCCAACATCTGCCTCCATCAAAAAACGATTACTGAAAGCATAGCGATAACCGATGGTTGGTTTCAGATAGGGCAGAAAATTGCCGAAATTCCAGGAAGAACTTAAATGCGGACTCGGGTTTATAATTCCCGACATTACAGTAACGGGCAGGCTGAAGTAGAACCCTGAATTGTGGAGGGTGTTTTTGCCTTTCATGGTTCTGCTTATCAGGCTGAAATACAAGCGATATTCAGCAGAGGCACGCAGATAAAAGCCCGGACCAAAATCGAGATCAGCATCGATATAATAACCCTCTTCATTGTATATTGGAGTAATTTTGCGGATGGATCTATTCATCATAGCTTCTCCTGATAATGTAAAGGTGGATAGTTTTCCGATGCGCATTTCACTAAAATAACCCAGTGAACCGGCGATATTACTCTCAAAACTGATGCTGAATCCCTGCACCGGCTGTACTTTTAAGGTATCTCTATTCACATTGCTGAAACGAACAAGCTTCTGAGCATCAACATTGTAGACAAGCAACAATGCCAATATCGCAACCAACAGATATTTATCCATTTAAAAAAGGTATTAATAAATTAATGTATGTGTGAATAAGTGAATGCAAGAGAAACGCTTAAAAGTAGAATTAATTGTATTGTGATGTGTTGTTTTTTTCGCTTATCTTTGCAGGCTCACTGAATATGTTTAAAAAACCACTGATAATCATTGCCCTGATATGGGGTTTACTGCCTGCACAAGCCCAGAATTTCAGCAGCAGCAGATTGCCTGTAATATTAATCACCACCGATATTAACCCGGCAACCGGCAAAGCTTACGTTATTGTAGATGAGCCCAAAGTGCCGGCCACCATGAAAATTATTTACCGGCCCGATGGTTCGCGCAATTTCCTCACCGACCAGAATACAGCCGCCTATCTCAATTACAACGGAAAGATAACCATTGAAATCAGAGGATCATCTTCTAAGGAATTACCGAAGAAACCCTATGGCTTTACAACAGTTACCGCTACCGGAAGCAACAACAATGTGGGTTTACTGGGTATGCCCAAAGAAAACGACTGGATTTTAAACAGCCTCGCTTTCGACCCGGCCCTCATGCGCGATTATCTGGCTTATGAATTATACAGAAGAACGGGTAATTACTCACCCCGCGGACAATATTGCGAAGTGATGATTAATGGCGAATATCGTGGCTTGTATCTTCTGCTTGAGAAAATAAAAGTTGACGACAACCGGGTGAATATTACCAAAATAAGCACAACCGACAATACCGGCGAATTGGTTACGGGAGGCTACATCACCAAAAGTGATAAAACTACCGGAGGCGACCCTGTGGCCTGGTTTACCGGCAATGCTGCCTTCATTCACCATCATCCGAAACCTGAAGAAGTTACAAGTCAGCAAAACAACTATATCGGAAAGGTTTTTACCGATCTCAATACCGCTGCTACCAACAAAAACAATTCAATTATCAACGGCATACCTTCCTTCATCGACATCCCTTCTTTTGTCGATTTTATGCTGATGAACGAGCTTTTTTCGAATCCGGATGGATATCAGTTCAGCACTTATTTTCATAAAGACCGAAACGGCAAGTTGCGGGCAGGCCCTATCTGGGATTTCAATCTTACACTCGGCAACGACCTGTTCAATTGGGGATACGACCGAAGCAAAAATGATTTACATCAGTTCGAGAATTTCAATGTGGGTGCACCTTTCTGGAGAAATCTGTATTACAACGCAACTTTCAAATGCTATCTGGCAAAACGATGGGCTGTATTAACCGCTCCCGGACAAGCACTAAATTATACCGAAATTGAAAAGCTCATCGATCAGACGGCAGTGTTGATTGCCGAAACAGTACCCCGGGAGCAAACAAAATGGAATACTGTAGGAGGCCATACCTCCAACATCGCCAATATGAAAACCTGGTTGAAAGCACGCATCGAATGGATGACACTGCAATATGGCTCATTCACTGCATGCACCAGCGTGGCCGTTCCGAAATTAATCATCTCCAAAATAAACTATCACCCGCAGGCAACACCGTTCATTGCTGCCGATAGTCTTGAGTTCATTGAAATTACAAATGCAGGCACACAAACAGCAACCCTTACCGGAGTATATTTCAAAGAGTTGGGGATGACCTACCAATTTCCGGCCAACAGTAGTTTGCAGGCAGGAAAAAGACTGGTTCTGGCTTCCAACGCCCGACTTTTTGAAGCACATTATGGCTTCAAACCATTCGGACAGTTTGCCCGCAAGTTGGGCAACGATGCTGAAAAACTATTGCTGACTGACGCCTGGGGCAATGAGATTACGCGGGTGGAGTACAACGACAAATCGCCATGGCCAACAGATGCCGATGGAAAAGGAAGCTATCTCGAAATCATCAATTTAAATGCGGCCAACAACGATCCTGCCAACTGGCGTACATCTGCCATTAATCCTACCGGATTTACTGCAACAGCATCTGAAATTATCGACATATTCCCCATACCTGCAAGTACCTACATTACGGTTTCGGCAGGGTTACTGACAGTAAACTCCTACAGCATCACCGACCTCACCGGAAGGGTTCTGATGAGTGGATCGCTCCCGTCCAACAACACCATCTACCTCAATCAAATGAAACCCAATGTTTATCTGATTCGTTTGAGCCTGGATAGTGGTGAGGAAGTGCTGAAGAAGCTTGTTGTAAGGTAGTGACTACAAATACCGCTCTCCGTTGTTTTTATAATAAATCAGGGCTATGCCCCCTCACAAACAACATTGGTTACCATATTACTACAGAGACATCAGGGCTACGCCCCTCTGGTACGTTATGGGTTCCGCATTTCTACAGAGAAATCCGGTAACCCCAAAAGTCCTGAGCCGCGTAGCGGCGATTTCTTTATAGAATAATGAGATAAATCTTACAAATACCGCTTCACATTTCCCCTGATTGCTTTTACCGATAATTAGCCTCCTTTAGGCTTGTGTCCGGGTTAAAAAATGATTCATTTGTTACTTTTGCGGACAAATGCACGTATTATATATCTAAAATGTGTATATTTGCCAAAAAATAACACATATGCAAATAAACAGAGACATTCTTAATGATCTTAAGAAGTGGAAATCCGGCAAATATCGTAAACCGTTGGTTTTGCAGGGAGCAAGACAAGTTGGAAAATCGTATGTTCTTAAAGAGTTTGGAAAAGAATACTTTGAGAACTTCTGTTATGTAAATTTCGATTACGAGAAGGAACATAAATCAGAATTTGCTATAACCAAAGACCCCCGAAGGATTGTATCCTACCTGATGGCTGTGAAAGGTGTCGATATAAAACCGGAAAAAACACTGATTATTTTTGATGAAATTCAGGAGTGCAATGATGCATTAAACAGTCTGAAATATTTTCATGAATTGATCCCGGAGCAAGCCATTGTATGTGCCGGTTCATTGCTGGGAGTTGCACTGAAACGACAGGGTGCAACATTTCCGGTAGGAAGTGTCGATTTTATGACTCTTTATCCCGTATCTTTCAGTGAATTTCTGCCTCTGTATCAGGAAAATCTGTCTGTTTTCCTGAGAAATTTCATTGAATCAGCGAGGCTGGATAAAATTCCTGAATTAATTCATACTCAACTTACTGCGGCTTACAAAGTCTTTCTTTGTTGCGGTGGTATGCCCGAAACGATAGTAAGATATCTGGATAACCGCAACTGGAGTGAGGTGGATATGGTAAACTCTCAGATTCTAACTGCTTATAGTCTGGATTTTGCAAAACACATCGATAGTAAAGATATTCCGAGACTGCACAATTTATGGCACAATATTCACGACAATCTTGCTAAGGAAGACCGCAAATTTAAATACTCGCTTATAGAGAAAAGCGCCCGGGCCCGTGAGTATGAAAATGCTGTGGAGTGGCTTGTTTTAAGCGGATTAGTAAACAGAGTCTTCGAAGTGCAAACCCTCAGACTGCCTCTCTCATCATGTCGAAATTCTTCTGCATTTAAGCTCTATCTTGTCGATACAGGACTACTACGTACCAAATTCCGTTTAATGCCGGCTACCATTTTAAATGGTGATGCTATCTTTACCGAATTCAAAGGTGTTCTGACAGAAAACTACATCCTTCAAACCATGATTCGTCAGTTTGGATCAGATATTTACTATTGGACTTCCGGCAATCAGGCCGAAATTGAATTTGTACTTTCCCCGGGTGATAAGATTATTCCTGTTGAAGTTAAATCAGCAAAAAGCGTTAAATCCAAAAGCCTTTCCGAGTATAGAAAGAAATTTGCTCCCAACCTTTCAGTCAGATTCTCTCTGATGAATATTGAAAGAAACGAAGATTTGATGAATATCCCTCTTTACATGGCCGATCATGCTTCGAAACTGATACTGTTATAGATAAATCTTACAAATACCGCTTCACATTTCCGCTGATTTCCAAAAGCGATATTTCACACAATTTTGTGGCGTACTGCGATTGCAGGAGGCGCTCCCCGGCTTCGAGGAGGTTGTTCTGGGCTTCGCGTAACTGGATACCGGCCAAATCGCCAAGCATGTAGCGTTCCATGGCTATTTCGTAGTTCTCCTTTGCGTGGTTCAGGTTCTCCTTTTCGAGGCGGGTGAGGTCCATGTTGTTGGCATAGGCCATCCACAGGTTGGCGAATTCGCTGTGCAGCGCTATGCGCATTTCTTCGATCGCCATTTCCTGATTCTCTATGTGGATGCGGGCATTTTTTTGTCGCCTCGAACGGTTGAAACCATCGAAAATATTATAGCCGATGCTGATTCCGTAGTTGAATCCTAAGTTGTTCTGCATGCGGTTGGTCGCCACTTCGTAGCGGTTTTCGGTATAGCCATAACCGCCATTGAGCCGCACATAGGGGTAATTGGCACTGCGCGCCGACTGTAAATCGAGCGCTTTCAGGTTTTTCTCGCGCTGAGCCATCAGCAGGTAGGTGTTGCTGCTCATGGTTTCGCTGAGTAGCTGCTCTTTGCTGAGCAGGGCATCGAACACAAAACCGGTATCGGCTGCCACCACGGGTTTTTCCACTTCCTTCACCGACATCAGCCGGTTGAGCGCAATGCGCGAGGAGTACAACACCTCATACTGCCGTATCAGCTTCGAACTGTCGGTATTGAAATCGACACGTGCCTGCTGCAGGTCGAGCCGCGACAGATTACCGATATGGTAGCGTGCTTCCACAATGCGCAAACGCTCACGCGATAGTTTCACCGCCGATTCGAGGTTTTGCAGGCGGATATTCTGCCGCACAAAATTAAAGTATTCCGCTGCCAGATCCGAAATATATCCTTCCACCTTCATGCGGGTTTGCAACACACCCATCTGTTGTAATTCCTTCAGCCGGCTGTAATTGGCCTGAATATTAAAGCCATCGAAGATGGTCCAGTTGAGCGTGGCACCTGCGCTAAGCTGCTGGTTCGAAATGCCGCTTTGAACTACGGCCGAACTTCCGTCGCGGGGTTCCTGACGGGTATTGCTTTCGGTGCCGCTGTAGGTTGCACTTACATCAACAATCGGCAGAAAACCGGCATTGCCCAATGTAACATTATTATCCGAAATTTTCTGTAGATTACGAACCATACGAATTTGGTAATTCTGTTCCAGTCCCGTGGCGATGCATTCCTGCAAAGTAACCGGAGTAACCGCATATAATCCCGACACAACTACAGATAGCATCATCACAAAGACTGTCTTTCTTCCTGAGAAATGTTGATTGTTCGATATATTGAATCTCATAATATACACCAAATTAAATTAAGCTTCGTTTGTTTTTCGCTGCGTAGAGATAAACACATACATGGCCGGCACGATAAAGAGGGTCAGGAAAGTGGAAACAAGAATACCTCCCACCACCGCAACCCCCATGGCAATCCGACCATTGGCTCCCTCGCCAGTAGCCAGGGCTAAAGGTAACAAACCGAGCACGGTAGAGAAACTGGTCATGAGTATAGGACGAAGTCGCTGCAGTGCTGCACCTTTCACTGCTTCAATTTTATCAATGCCACTACCCTGTCGTTGATTAGCAAATTCCACAATCAAAATACCATTTTTCACCACCAGACCGATAAGCATAATCAAACCAATCTGACTGAAAATATTCATAGTAATATCAAACACCCACATGAATACAAGAGCTCCGGCTAAAGCCAGCGGCACCGAAAACATGATCACAAACGGGTCCTTGAAACTCTCGAACTGGGCCGAAAGCACCAGATAAATCAGAATAAGTGCCAATACAAAGGCAAACATCAGGCTCGAAGAACTTTCGCGGAAATCCTTGGAATCGCCGGCCAAAGCTGTTCTGAAAGTATCGTCGAGCGTTTCCTTCGCGATGCGGTCCATCTCATCCAGGGCCACGCCCAGTGTTACACCTTCGGGCAAACCTGCCGACACTGTGGCCGAACTGAAGCGGTTGTAACGATACAACTGCGGCGGAGCCACCGATTCTTCCAGTTTCACTAAATTATCGAGCTGAATCATTTGTCCGTCGCGGTTTTTCAGGTAGATGGTTTTCAGGTCGAGCGGCGTATTGCGTTGCTGGCGGTTTATTTCACCCAAAATCTGATACTGCTTACCGTTCATGTAAAAATAACCCATACGCTGTCCGCTGAGTGCATATTGCAGCGTCTGACCGATATCCCGGGTACTCACACCAAGCAGGGAAGCTTTATCGCGGTCGATTATAATGCGTGTTTCGGGCTTGGTGAATTTGAGGTTCACATCGGCCATTTGCAGCAATGGACTTTCATTGACCTTTTCCATAAACAGCGGAATATATTCCTCTAATTTGGCCAAAGTGGGCGACTGCAGCACATACTGCACAGGCATGGAAGTGCGTCGGCCACCGAAAGTGGATTGTTGTTGCACAAAAGCACGGGCTTCGGTTTCTTTGCGCACAGCGGCCGATAAAGCATCCGAAATGTCCATCTGCGAACGATCCCGCTGATCCATTCCGGGCAATAACACACGCACCATCCCAAAAGTACTTCGCGAAATGGATATGTTCGATTCTACTTCAGGTACAATGCTATCGACAATATTCGAAATTTTTCCGGTATAATCGCGCACAAACTCATAGGTTGCTCCTTCAGGTGCTGAAGTTCTGATGGTTACCTGCGAACGGTCTTCGAGCGGCGCCATTTCTTCGGGCAGGGTAGTCCACAAGAGCACAATCAGTCCCAACGTAAAACCAACTACCGCCAGCGACACCCATTTGTAACGCAAAAAGCCCTGCAGTGCCTTTTCATATACCGTATTCATTCCACTGAAAAATGGTTCGGTCTTCATGTAAAACCAGTTGTGTTTTTCCCTTCTTTTCAGGAATTTGGACGAAAGCATCGGGGTGAAAGTCAATGCGATAAAAGACGAAATAATTACAGCGCCTGAAATCACAATACTAAACTCGCGGAACAGCCTGCCGGTCATACCTTCGAGAAAAACGATGGGAAAAAACACCGAAACGAGGGTGATGGTGGTCGAAATAACGGCAAAGAAAATCTCTTTGGACCCCGTGATACCCGCCTGCATGGGAGTCATCCCCTTTTCTATTTTCTGATATATATTTTCGGTTACCACAATGGCATCATCCACCACCAAACCAACGGCCAATACCACGGCCAGCATCGAAAGTACATTGATAGAAAAATCGGCAACATACATGATGAAGAACGCACCTATCAACGAAACCGGAATAGCAAGGATGGGTATGAGGGTTACCCTCCAATCGCGCAAAAAAGCAAAAATGATGA
This sequence comes from uncultured Paludibacter sp., assembly GCA_964350125.1. Taxonomy (GTDB): domain Bacteria; phylum Bacteroidota; class Bacteroidia; order Bacteroidales; family Paludibacteraceae; genus Paludibacter. Next base: position 15,347 of record CAYGJI010000061.1, read on the forward strand.
TAATCACCAGAATAAACGCGATAATTACCGTTGTATTCACTTCACTGATGGAGGCACGGATAAAGCGTGTATTATCGAATACTACGCGGATTTTCACATCTTCAGGCAAATCTTTCTCAAGTTGTTTCATCCTACGTTGCACTTCATCAGAAATACTAATCTGATTGGCACCGGGTTGGGGAATTATCGCCGTACTCACCATGGGCACTCCATTGAGCCTGAGGATGTTCTGCCGGTTTTCAGCGTCAAGTTCAGCTTTTCCAATATCACGAAAACGCACAATTCTGAAATTATCTTCTCTGATAATGAGGTTATTAAACTCTTCGGGGGTTTCCATCAATCCCAGTGTACGGATGGTCATTTCCACCTTATCGCCTTCGATACTTCCCGATGGAAGTTCCACATTTTCGCGGTCGATAGCCGCTTTCACATCCATCGGTGTGATATTGTAAGCTGCCATTTTCACAGGGTCGAGCCACAGACGCATCGAATAGCGGTTCTCTCCCCAAATTTCAACGGCACTCACGTTCTGTATGGTTTGCAGTTGCTCTTTGATGGTGAGTTCTGCTATCTCGGTAAGTTCGAGCAGCGATCGTTTCTCACTCTCCACCGTTATCTGTATAATAGGGTTTGCATCGGCATCGGCTTTCGAAACCGATGGAGGATCGCAATCGCGGGGCAGGTAATGCTGTGCCCTCGAAACCTTATCGCGCACATCGTTGGCTGCCGTTTCTAAATCCACACTCAACTCAAATTCTACAGTGATTTGGCTTGATCCCTGGCGACTACGACTTGTAAGCGAACGAATTCCCGGAATACCGTTAATATTCTGTTCGAGTGGTTCGGTAATCTGCTTTTCGATGATTTCGGCATTGGCACCGGGATAACTAACCCATACATTGATAACCGGATTCTCAACATTGGGATATTCGCGTACCGGCAGGTAGGTGTAGCCAATAACCCCGAGCAGCAGGATGACCAGCACAAAAACCGATGCAAGTACCGGGCGGCGTATGCTTAATTCAGATAGATTCATGATCTCAAAGTTTTAAGGCTGATTTTCAACAAACCGATCAATCACCACTTCGCCACCGTCGCGCAACTGCATCACCCCGGTTACCAACAGGGTATCGCCAACCTGAAGACCACGGGTGATTTGTACGGAAGAGGAAGTACGCAGTCCTTTAGTAAGTTCCACCTGTTTTGCTTTTCCATTGTTGTAAATAAAAGCAATGTCGCGACCCATTTCGGCAATGGTTGATATGGCCGGAATCACAATGGCATTATCAATTTCGCGCAACACTATTTCGATGGAAGCCGAATGGCCGGGACGAAGCCTCCCACCCGGATTATCATAAAGTGCGCGGGCTTTCAACGAGAGGGTTTTTTCATCGAGCTTCGACTCCAAAGCATACACTCTGGCACTGTACTCGTTGAAATCATTTTCCAAACGGAAGCGGATTGGAGTTCCGGGCTTAATATCATTGGCCTGTTTTTCGTTGACCGAAAACTCAATTTTGAGTGGCGAATATTTGGTAAGTCGCGCCAAAATACTACCGGTTGAGGCATAAGCCCCTTCACTCAGCAATCGCAATCCGACCACCCCATCGAACGGCGCCCGCAATTCGGTTTGTCTGATGCGCGCTTTAATCAGATCGATATCGGCCATCAGTTTTTCGAGATCGGTGGTTACAGTCTGATAAGTTTCCTGACTTACCGCATCTTTGGCCAGCAGCGTACGCTGGCGTGTTACCCTTTCGCGGGCGAGCGGCAACTGTGCTTCCAGCTTTTTCAATTCTGCCTGCAGAGGCTCATCGTTTACCTTGCCAAGCAGGTCGCCTTTCCTTACATAGCTCCCTTCTCTGAAAGAAATCTTAACAATTTTTCCTGAAGTTTCAAACGAAAGATCAACCTCTTCGTCGGGTAAAAGATGCCCTTTGGTCCGGAAAACGTCGGTCATCTTTTCATATCTGAGCACAATGGCATTCACATTCAGCTTCTGTTTGCGCTGTCCGCCGTCACCAGTAGCAACGGCAACCGGAGCACCATCCTCTTTCCCAAACCACTTTTTGATATTCGGTAACATGATGATAAACAGCAACAAAAGTGCAAGTGTTGAAAAAATAATGATTTTTGTTTTCTTATTCATAAGAAATATTTTTAGTAATATCGTTGTATTTTTATTCCGAAATTTGAACCTGCTAAGATAAAAAATAATTTTGAAAGAGGGGCGTTGCCCCCTGCCCCTCATACTTTTTTGTCTTGAAACAAAAAAGTATGCAAAATAACCGCTCAAATTTTATGAGTCTTATCATTTATGATTAATAAAATCACTATATTTGCACAGTTTATTAATCATGAATAACAAAATTATGTTGATTCACAGAAAAAAATATAGTAGCAGAATTCGACCATTTCTTGGAAAGAATATCATCAAAGTTCTTACAGGTCAGCGTCGTGTAGGAAAAAGTTATCTGCTTCAGCAGATTATAGAGGAAATAAAAGCGACTGAAGAAAATCACAATATCATTTTTATAAGTATGGAGTATGAAGAATTCAGAAACATTAAAAATGATACAGATTTATTCGAATATCTCAAAAACAGGATTCAATCCGACAGGAGCAATTTCCTGTTGATTGATGAAATTCAGGAAATAGAAGGCTTTGAAAATGTTCTCAGAAGCTTACATGCAAAAAATTCGTGCGATATTATTATCACAGGGAGCAATGCCAATATCCTGTCGTCAGAGCTTTCGACATATTTAGCGGGCAGGTATATCGAATTCCATATCCAGAGTCTGACTTATGATGAATTTTTACTGTTTCATAAACTGGAAAACAGTCAGCAATCGTTAATGAAGTATCTGACATACGGGGGGATGCCGTATCTTGTGAATTTGCCTTTGAATGATGAATTGGCTTTTGAATACCTGAAGAATGTTTACTCAACCATAGTTTTGAAAGATGTTGTGCAGCGGGAAGGTATTCGTAATATTGACTTTCTGGAACGATTAATCCAGTACTGTGCTGATAATACAGGTAGTTTATTTTCAGCAAACAACATAAGTAAATATCTGAAATCTCAGCAAACGGACATCTCGGTGAATGTGGTAATCAACTATTTGAGGGCATTATCCAATGCATTTATTATAAATAAGGTTTCAAGAGTTGATGTGAACGGCTTAAAAAAGTTTGAAGTAGGGGAAAAATATTATTTTGAAGATATCGGTCTGAGAAATTGTAAGACTGGTTTTAATATGCAGCGTGATATTGGGAAGTTAATTGAAAACGCGGTATATCTTCATCTCAGGGATTTACAATACGAAGTATTTGTAGGAAAAAAAGATCAGATGGAAATTGATTTTGTAGCATTAAAGGAAGGTAAAAAGGTATATATTCAGGCAGCATATCTGCTTCACGATGAGGCAACTCAGAAAAGAGAAATTGGGAATTTAATTTCTATTCAGGATAATTTTCCCAAGTATATAGTAAGTATGGATGAACTTTACAGAGAGAGCAATACTGATGGGATTAAACATTTGAACCTGAGAGACTTCTTGTTGAAAAAGTCGCTTGAATAAATTTAAGTAATCTCTGTTAGTTTAAACCACCACACCCGTAAAACCCTTTTCTGCCGGAACAAGCTGATACACTTTTTCGGGTTTAAGTTCGGGTTCGTCGCGGTGTGAGATATAAATGATGGCCATTTTCTTCTGTTCGGCCAGGGCATTCACCATACCGATAAAGAGGCGAGTGTTTTCGTCGTCGAGGCCGGTTGTTGGTTCATCGAGGATGAGTAGCGGAGGCATCTT
>CAYGJI010000062.1:0-18724 GCA_964350125.1 uncultured Paludibacter sp.
CATAAATATTTATCAACATTGAAAAACTTTTTTACAGTTTGAGTACTTAGATGTATTTTTTTGGTATTAAAATATATTTTTAAAAAACCTAAATTTTGATCTAAAAGGTAGATGCAAATCCAATAATCTAAATCACGTAGTCAAAAAGTGCCGGACTCATGATAAAGAAAAATGCTCAGGTAGTATTTGGGGCATGGGCTCTTAGACAGGCAGTATTGTAGCTGAGGTTGAAGCAATAGAAGTCCATACGCTAAAATACAAGATTGAAGCGGTGAGTTTGGGTATAACGATGACATTTAGTGCGAAAATTCCTTTCCGTATTTTTTGTCTTTGATAATTTGATGCAAAATATTTGCGATAACCGGATGATTTCTCATTTCAAGGTGATTCACACCCTGCGCTTTTACATTAAAAACAGGGGAAGACCTCTTGCCTTTAAAAAGCACATCAGTTTTTGAGTATAGACCGTCATTTTCAAGCATATAAGGAAGATATTTCATCTTACAGATTCGTATTGTCGGATCTATAACCGATGGTATGCAGTAGTTTTGAAATTTGTAGTCAACTGCACCCATGATTAAAGCAAAATCCGAATCCATATCGACATCAAGATATCTGTAAATTTCAACCCAATTATAATGAGCCTTCAGTATCAATTCACGTGTAAACCATATAGTTGGAGAGAATTTTGCAGGTACAGCCAAAGCATTATAAACTATATTGTGAGTTTGAAGTACTTTCCTTATAGCAGCCAATGAACTGTAAATACCAGGTAAGAATTCCCTATCGAACTCTTCATCCGGTAAGGCGACACTCATCACATTTTTCAGTTTACTCTGTGTACCCATTGCTCTAACGACCTGCCGGGGATCTTCCGACCCATAAATATTTACCATTGGGACATCGAGTATTGTTTCATTGTTTTTTTTTATATACCTGCTGTTAGGCAGCAAATCGTAAACGTTGCTTTGATTTAAAGCGTTAAATTCTGTAGAAGTGCGAAATATTTCATTCAAAGCCGACAAAGTTCCACCCTGCAACTTATTTTTCAGATAATTAACTTGTTGAACGAGTGGTTTAGCCAGGGTTGAAGCATGAGGGGCTGAGTTAAGAGCTGCCCACGTTGATTCATCGAAAGCTTTGTTTACCTTAACTGTTAAATGCGCGAAGAGGTTAATCGCTTTTCCATTCATGGCATTTCGCAAAAGTTCAGATCCATTGTGTGCAGTCCCTATAGTGATTATACCGGTTACTGACTTGCTGAGGTTTTTTAAGGACCTGGCAACAAGGCCTCCTATACCATGTCCGATCAGTATTATTTCATCATTTTCTTCTAAATGTTTAAGATGATTCTCGTACAAACGGGCTGCTATCCCATGAATTGATAGGTCTGATGTGTAGCCAATTACGATACCGTTATTTGGGGTAATAATCTGATGATAGTTTTCCCATTTGTTTGGTAACGAGTTACTCTCTTTTTCGTACAACCATATATACTTCTTTTCTGCATGGCCCCATGGTTGGGAAAAAAGCAAAAATGAAATTAATACCAGATTCATACGGAAGTGCTTATTGAAGTTATTCATGATTACAATGATAAATAATTTGGTTTTGAAGAAAATGTTGGGAAGTTTGTCTAAGCATTGGTTTACCTTCAATATCGAAAGTAAGAACTTCGCTGACAACCGTACGGGGATTTTCTGTAACAACCCGCCCCCTGTATAAACTTTGAAATTTTACTTCAGATGCGTATGTGTAAACTTTTCTTTCGAGTAATTGATCTCCCTCATGCAATTCGTAGCGGAGTGTTTTGGTCATTTCAGGATCAAGTTCGATAACCGAACGTAGTTGAATCAATGCTGAAGTTGCACTTTTAAATGCTTTACTTATAGGAGTTCTGAGTACTTTTGATTCCAAAATAACATTACCTCCCGGCAATTTGGATTGCTTTATATGATATTCTGGGGGACATGGTTTTACATTATGACTACCCACCTTAAAAGCAGCCGGTGGTGTAACATGATGATGATGTAGCATTGTTAGATAAACGGTGAGAGTATCAAGAAATTCGCTCAGGTCTGGCGTTTCATAGGGTGTACGCATGACTTCCTCTCCCATGCTGTTAAAACCTGTTAAAAATCCATCTTTGACAATTGTTTTGCGAATGCGCGCTGAGACATCAATCGGATTCTCAGTCAGTTCATATATTGGATTATGCGCTATAGAGGTTAAATCAGTAATCGATGTTTCAGAATGACCACTGTAATATAAATTGGTTTCAGATTTAAACTCCGTTACCAATGGGATTTCATGAAAGGAGAAGATCGTATCTGATTCTGTACCAGGATAGTTGGCTCTGGCACGTAAAAATTGATCTTGTTGAATTTTAGCAATAAGTTCAGTCGATAGAAAGTCGTGATGTTCATCAAAATTTATAAAAACTGTTTTATCTGTGGAGATGTAATGACATTTTACTTCCATTGCCAAACCTTTCGGAGTGCTTTCAACAATAATGTCGCTCACATAGTTATTGCAGGATTGCATTATCAGGATTGAGACAGTAGTGAGGGCTGTTACAATAAAAGTAGATTTTCTCATATTTTGAATTGTAGGCTAACTTCGGTTAAAGATTTTTCAATTCCTTCTTTTATCAAGCCAAATCATTTCATAATACTGATGAATGTCCCATGTTAATATCATTATCAATGATTATATCAAAATTGGCATTTAAAGTTAAAGTTCAGGTTAAAATAAACAAACAGAAATTGTATTCAACAAAGACGGGACAAAAATAGCAAGTTTAACAAAGCAAAAGGTAAATATGATCTTTTGCTTAATAAATTTTACCTTTTGCAATGACTGATTATCAGTATATTATAAATTTGATAAAATCAAAATGAAAAAATTATCTGTATTATTAAAGGAAATTGCATAAAACTACCTGTTCAGTTTAATTTATAAACCCCACCGGGTAATAATTTGATGATCGACTTAAATTCGAGTTCAAGAAGTAGCGACGAAAGTTTATGATAAGATAGCGACGATATATGCACCATTTCGTTTACTTGTAATCCTGAGTCGTTATGTTGGAGCATTGCGACCACTTTTTGCTCTTCCACGCTTAACTCATGAAAAAGTTGTATTTGTTTCTGTTTCTTTGAGTTACCTGTTTTCTCCCATCCCATGAGTTGAACTAAATCGGCTGCAGAATCAATAAGCATTGCTTTATTTCTTTTAATAAGAGAGTTACATCCCTTCGACCATTCATCGGTATTGCGTCCGGGGAAAGCGAGTACTTCCCGGTTGTAGTCGTTGGCCAGTTCTGCAGTGATGAGTGCACCTCCCTTGGGTCCGGATTCTACTACAACAACAACATCCGACATGCCAGCAATGATGCGGTTTCGCTGCACAAAGTTTTGGCGGTCAGGGTTGGTTCCGCTCAAATACTCGGTAATTAAACCTCCCTTTTCTGTCATACGACGGGCAACGCTGTGATGTGCTCCCGGATAAATTCGATCGAGGCCATGAGCAATGACCCCGATTGTAGGGATGTCATTATCAAGTGCTGCTTTGTGCGAACATATGTCGATCCCGTACGCCAAGCCACTCATTATCACTACATTGTCTATGCTTTTCAGGTCTGCAATCAATCTGTTGCAATTTTCTTTGCCATATTCAGTGGCATTGCGGGTGCCTACTATACCAATAAAGCGACCCTGATTGAGGTCATGGTTGCAACGATTGTAGAGAATCAGTGGCGCATCAAAACATTCCCGTAATCTGTGGGGATAATTGTCATCGGCATAATAGCAATACCCAACTCCATGTTTGTTCATAAACTCTATTTCTTTTTCAGCCCTCTCCAGCACATGAAAGTTGTTTGTAATTTCACGGGCCAAAGTATTGCCTATGCCCGGCACTTTGGCTAATGTACGTGCTTTCTCTTTGAACACTGCTTCTTCGTTGCCGAGGTAGGCAATGAGGTTTTTGGCCAAATTATTACCAATGCCATGGATTAGTGTGAGTCCGATGCGGAATTTTAATTGGTCGAGATTCATAACAAACAGATTTCTTTATGGGGTTAAATTACTTTGTTTTTTTACTTTTTCGGAACAGTGCATGCGCCCCCCAGGCCAGCATCACCCCCACCACATTGCTCACAAAATCCAGCACATCGCCTTCGCGTGGCGCAAACAGCCACGACTGCAGCATTTCGGTGAGGCCACCTACCAACAGGGGTATTCCGACGCAGATGACCACAAAGCTGCTTTTGCGATGATGTAGCTGTGTATCGTTTCGGTAGTCGTTGATTAGCACCAGTGCGTAAATTAAGTATAAAAACACATGTATCAGTTTGTCAGTAAATCTGAATTCGGGTATGCCTTCGATGGGTGCAAACTGCCCGAACGAAAGCACCAGCAGGGCTGCAGTTACCACCAGCGATCTCCAGTATTTTTGCAGCATATTTGCTTTCACAGGGAGTGGATTAGAGGATGAGCCGGTTAATATCTGAAGCTGCTTCCTCCCATAAACTCGCGTAGCAGCGAGGTGGGCGGTATTTCGCGGTCGGGTATCGACACAAAGAAATTGAGGAATTTGCGCAGCCGGTGTGTTTCGGTATATTCGTCGCAATATTGGGGAACTTCAGCAAGGATGGGTTCAGCGTATTTTTTGAGTACAGCCAGTTCGAAAATAAGCGCCGAATTAAACATAACATCTGCATCCTCCTGATAGGGGAAAATCCATTTCTCTTCGCCACGGCGTACACTGGGCCAGCGGGCAATGGTTTCGCGTGCTGAATAGTTGCGGAACCGGTAATCGCGTATAATGCGCCGCAGCAGCCTTGTATCTGTGGTGGGAACCCAGTTGTGGTGATCGATGGAGATGGTGGTGAGGGCCGAAACATAAATTTTAAAAGTTAGCGCTGGGTCGATGTCGGGCAGTAGTGCCGGGTTGAGTGCATGTATCCCTTCGAGAATGACCACCGTGTCGTGATCGAGCTGCAGATAATCGCCGCGGAACTGGCGTTTCCCGTTTTCGAAATTAAAGAAGGGCAGCTCAACCCTTTCACCATTGAGCAGTTGTTTCATCTGCTGGTTGAAGAAAGGCAGGTCGAGGGCAGTAAGCGTTTCAAAATCGTATTCGCCGTTTTCGTCGAGCGGCGTTTCGTCGCGGTTCACAAAATAGTTGTCCATCGATATAATAACTGGTTTCATTCCGCTCACTGTGAGTTGCACCGACAGGCGTTTGCTGAAAGTTGTTTTACCAGACGACGACGGGCCCGAAACGAGCACCAGTTTTACATTGCTTTTAGCTTCTATCATATCGGCAATGCGTGCTACTTTTTTCTCGTGCAGGGCTTCGGCCACTTTGATGAGGTCGAAGGATTTTTTGTTGCGGCAGGCCACATTGAACTCGCCGATAGTGTTGAGATTCATAATTTTATTCCAGTTGATAAACTCATTGAATATCTCGTAGAGCTTGGGCATCATATCGAAAGACTCGAGGCGGTCGGGTTGGATGCGGTCGGGGATTCGAAGCAAAAAACCATCGTAATACAAGTGAAGGTCGAACAACGAAATCCGGTCGGTTGAAGGCAGCAGTACGCCATTGTAAAAATCGACATAATCGTCGATGCGGTAATAGCGCACATAGGGACTATCGATGGTTTCGAACAAAAACATACTTTCGCGATCGCGATACTGGGCGGCAAAGATTTTTTTAACTTCTTTCACCTGCTTCTCTTCAACTGTTATTTTTTTTCCTTCGCCAATAATTTTGATCATTTCAGAACGAATAAGGTTAATGTCGTCGGAGGTAACAGGGCGCCCCAGCAGTTCGAACTTGCAGAAATATCCTTTCGATATAGAATGGGCAATGTGCAGAATAGTGGCCGGGTAGAGCCGCGAACATGCGAACGAAAGCAGCATGCTGAGTGTGCGAACATACACACGCATGCCCGAGGGGCAACTCATATCGATAAACTCCACATCCTTGGGTTTGAAAATCAAAAAATGAAGATCTTCTACCTTGTAATTGACCCGGGCAGCCACAACTTCGTATTTTAATTTGATTTCGAGGGCCTGAGCAATTTCATGTAACGATGTTCCCAGCTGGAAACTGTGGTATGATGCTGTGTTTTTGCAATAGATAGTTACCTGTTTATCCATAAATAGATGATTTATATTCGTTCAAACGAGGCGTAAAAATAGGAAATTTCAGGCAATTTTCCTGCGCATTCTGTTAAATTAATGAATTTTGTAACGCTTTTTCAGCAAAGACCTAATTCTGTAAAGATTTACTGATAGAGTCGGTATCAAACTGAGATCAATTGTGAAAGCGATGACCAAAACCAGGCTGGCTGAAGTGGTAACCAGTATTATTATCACTACGATGAGCGATGATATCATCCATGTAATTGGGGCACTCAGGGAGTCGGCCCTGCAAAAATCCTGAATTAAAGGGATTCCAACATTAATAAGTCGAGACAATTGATTACTTTTGTCCCTGCTTATTTTAATTACTGAGTCTTAATGGCACATTACTTACTGATTTTCACTGGTTTTGTTTTGTTGATTTTCGGCTCCAACCGGCTGGTGGATGTTTCAGGCAGGATAGCCAGGTGCTTCTGTGTTTCCTGCCCGATGATTATCCTTGCCGTGGTTGCTTTTGGAATCTCGGCTCATGAGCTGGTTATCAGCCTTTTTGCTGCCATCAATCCCAAAAATACCGATATTGCTCTCACCAACGTCATCGGGAGTAATATATTTAATACATTTGCTATTGGGGCGCCGTTAATGCTGTTTGTCTGATATTTAAAATTCAATCTGTTTAAAATTTTAGCACATGAAACTATTTGATGTCTATCCGTTGTACAATATTGAAATTGAAAAAAGTGCCGGTTGCCGTACGTATGATATTCATGGTCACGAGTATCTCGATATGTATGGTGGTCATGCCGTTATTTCAATTGGTCACAGCCATCCATATTTTATCCAAAAGCTTACCCATCAAGCCGAAAAGCTGATTTTTTACTCCAATTCGGTGTTGAACAGATATCAGAATGAGTTGGCTGAAAAGCTTGGTAAATTGTCGGACTACGAAAATTATTCGTTATTTCTGGTCAATTCCGGTGCTGAAGCCAACGAAAACGCACTTAAGCTGGCCTCTTTTCATAATAGAAGAAGTAAAGTACTGGCTTTCGAAAAGGCCTTTCATGGTCGTACTTCAGCAGCGGTACGCGTTACCGACAATCCGAAGATTGTAGCTCCGATCAATGAAGGTATCGATGTGGTATTTGTGCCATTGAATGATATTGAAGCTGTTCGTCAACAACTGGCAAATCAGGATGTATGTGCTGTAATCATCGAAGGAATTCAGGGCATCGGCGGTATCAAGGTTCCTGATCCCGCTTTTCTGCAGGAGCTCAGCAGGGTTTGTAAAGAAACCGGAACAGTGCTTATTCTCGACGAAATACAGTCGGGTTACGGGCGAAGCGGGAAGTTTTTTGCCCACCAGTATGCTGGCATTCACCCCGATTTGATTACCACAGCCAAGGGCATGGGCAATGGTTATCCTATAGGAGGTTTGCTGATAAGTCCCGATTTCAATGCATCGCATGGATTGCTCGGCACTACTTTCGGAGGCAATCACCTGGCCAGCGTGGCAGGCATTGCAGTGCTCGATGTGTTGAAGGCTGAAAAACTAATCGAAAATGCCCGCAAGACCGGAGATTTTCTGCTTGAAGAACTCCGCAAAATAAAACAAATCAGGGAAGTGCGCGGTGTGGGGTTGATGATCGGAATAGAATTTGAAGAGCCAATGAAAGAAATTCGCGATAAGTTGCTTTATGAACACAGGATATTTACGGGAGCTACGGGTACCCATACCATCAGGCTTTTACCTCCTTTGTGCCTGTCGATCAACGATGCTGCCATGTTTATCGACAAGCTGAAAAAAGTGCTTCTCTAACTGTTATTTGAACGCATAAAACCGCAAACCTCCCTGATAGTTTCAGAAACAGGGATGAACTTATAATTAAGTAACCGTACAATCTTTTCGTTGGAATAGATGGTGCGGTTGCTTGCCGATTTTGCCATGCTTCTGTCGATGAGCGGAGAGAAACCGAATACTTTCCCAAGGATTTCCATGATCATGCCTGCAAAAAGCATTGCCTTTTTTCCTATAGGAATGAAAGGGGAGGGTTTTCCGAAGCCGTGGGCAATCATAGTGATGATTTCGCGGGTAGTGTTGTTCTCGCTGAATAAGATGAACCGCTCTCCCGAAACCGGACTTTCCATGAGCAGAATCATGATACGAGCGACATCTTTCACATCAATGTAAGCCGATCCACCCGGAGTGTAAAAAGGCATTCCATGCTTCATTTTAGTGAAAATCAACGAGCTGCCTGATGCACTTCCCGATATTCCCAGTATTACCCCGGGGTTTACAATCACTGCATTCAGGCCTTTGCCCATGGCTTTAACAACTTCCTGTTCTGATAAATATTTGCTTTGGGCATACAATGATTTTCCGCCCCCGTCACCCCAGGGAGTTTCCTCTGTAACCACCTCGTTTTCAGAGCTTCCACAAGCTGCAATGGAACTAACAAAACACAATTTTTCAATGCCGTGTTCCAGGCAAACATCCAGCAAATTGCGTGTTCCCTGCAGGTTGGTGTCCATCAGACTGCTATCGGCATTGCCTAAAGATACCACTGCGGCGCAATGATACACATGGCTGATACCTTCAAAAACATTTTGCAAACTGGCTTTATTGTTTACATCGGCGACCCTCCACTGTATTCTGCTAAGAAAAACCTCCGGATTCTGCGTGTATGATCTGAAGATTATCCGCAGTGCCTCCAGTTTGCCGGAGCTGCGTTTCATAGCCACTATTTGTTCGTTTTTCTGCAGCAAATGCCACAATAAATGTCCTCCAACCAGTCCGGTAGCTCCAGTAATCAGTATCATATCAAATTTGATGAATTTGCGCAAAATTACGGAAAGAAAATGTACTTTTGCACTATCATAATTAAAAATCTCATTTCGTCATGCATACTATTTGCGTTTATTGCGCTTCGAGTTCACAGGTAAAAGAATCCTATTTTAAAGCCGCTACAGTACTCGGCAAAATCATTGCATCGAACCATTTGCAGTTGCTTTACGGAGGCGGCCATCGCGGATTAATGGGGGAAATTGCCGATACCGTACTCGAAAACGGTGGTAAGGTTACTGGTATCATTCCCCGCTTCATGTGTGAAGTGGAGTGGAATCATACGAAACTCGATGAGCTTATTCTGGTGGAAACCATGCACGAAAGGAAGGAGAAAATGGCCCGGATGGCCGATGCTGTTGTTGCGCTACCCGGGGGGTGTGGTACGCTTGAGGAATTACTCGAAGTGATTACCTGGAAACGGTTGGGTATTTTCACCAAACCGATTATTATTTGCAATCTTGATGGATATTTCGACCCGCTGATTGCAATGCTCGACCGAACAGTGGATGAACAGTTTATGAGAGAAGAGCACCGCGCCATGTGGAGTGTTGTAAATACGCCCTACGAAGTGCTTGATGCTATCCGAAATGCAGTTCCCTGGGAAGAACAGGCACGCGATTTTGCAGCTTTGTAATATGCCTTCAGTAACCATAGCCATAAACGACTCAACGCTGATTGCAGCGCAACAGGTGACTGACTCGCTGACTCAGAATTCCGAAGTTTTTGAAGGGATAGCGCTACCTTCCAATCCTCATGCGGAAAGCTGGGTATTTGGTGTACTCTTAAGCCTTTTTCTGATGTTGGTTGTAGCATTCAGCCGGTCGCCGGCCTGGATCGCTGAATCGATAAATAGAATAACCCGTAACCGCCATAATTCTGGCATTTTTTCCAGTTCAACCATTCATGAGTTTCAGACACGCTTGCTTCTCGCTGTTTTCACAACAGGGACAATCGCTCTTTATATATACTTTGAAATGTTTATTTCCGCACCATTCACCCTTTCAACATGGATAATTTTATCACTTATCACCGGAGCATATCTGATACTCAAAAACTTGATCGCCTGGCTCACCGGATTTGTGTTTCTGCTTACCGAAGAGGTTAAAAAGGCCAAAATATACTTTTATAGCCTATATTCCTTTTTGGGGATTATGGCATTTCCAATCCTTGTATTGAAGTTATACATCAATACTCCGGGACTGGGAGATGTATTTTCTTTTATATTGATGCTTATTGCTTTAATTCTAATGCTGCTTTTTATAATATTGCTTTTTCAGATTTTTTACAGAAAAGTATTAGATTTTTTTTACATATTGTTGTATCTTTGCACGCTTGAATTTTTGCCACTGACCGGGCTTTTTCTTGCATTCAAACTATTTCTTGAGAAGCAACAAATTTAAATGTATAAAGTCTTGAAAATTAAGAAGATACTGGTTTCACAACCACCACCACAGGGAGATAAATCTCCTTACTTTGACATCAGTGAGAAGTATAGTGTTAAACTGGATTTTCGCCCATTCATCAAGGTTGAGCCTTTAACTGCCAAAGAATTCCGCACCCAACGCATTTCAATTCTCGATTATTCGGCGGTTATTTTTATAGCCAAGCAGGGCATTGATCATTTTTTCAGACTATGCGATGAGATGCGCATCACCATTCCCGAAACAATGAAGTACTTTTGTATTTCGGAGGCTGTAGCTGTATATCTGCAGCATTATATTCATTTTCGTAAAAGAAAGGTGTTTTACGGAAACAACGGAAAAATTACTGATCTGGTAACTATTCTGAACAAACATGCCGAAGAGAAATTTCTTTTCATAACACCTGAGAATCTGAACGACGAAACAGTTACGGCACTCGATAAATCCAAAATTAGCTATACCAAAGCAGTGATGTATCGCACTGTAAGTAATTATTTCGATCCGAAAGAAGAGTTCAATTACGATATGTTGTTGTTTTTCAGTCCGTTTGGAGTTCAGTCATTGTTGCAGAATTTCCCCGGTTTCGACCAGGGTGAAATACAGATCGGATGTTTTGGCGCTACCACAGCAGCAGCGGTAAAAGAAGCCGGCCTTCGCCTCGACCTCGAAGCGCCTTCACGCGAGTATCCCTCAATGACCATGGCATTGGATGCTTTCCTGAAGGAGTACAGCAAAAAACAGAAAAAGACTGCCTGAGTCTCAGATTTAAAAATAACTATACAATCCCAAAAGTACCTGAAAATGTAGTACTTTTGGGATTGATTTTTTAGCGATAATGGACCATAAATTTACTTTCACAAAACAGGAGCGTTTGTGCGGAGAAATTCGCATCAACAGGCTTTTTGCTGTAGGGAGGTCGTTTCTGCAATATCCTTTCAGGGTGGTTTATGCATTTTCGGATGATTCGGAAGCTGCATTGCCCCGCTTCCTGATATCCGTTCCGCGAAAAAAAATCAGAAAAGCTACTGACCGAAACCGAATTAAGCGTTTGACCAGGGAAGCATATCGTAAAAATAAACACTTACTGCTTGATGCAACTGCTCAATTCGACAAAAATGTACAGTTTGCGGTGGTTTTTCTATCCGATCAGCTTTCCGGACATGAACTTATCGAAACAAAAATGAAGCAGTTGTTATTAAAATTGAAGGACATTGTATTAACAGAAAAGACCAGGGAGTTTTGAAGCGAATTTTACGACACATTATCCTGTTGCCTGTTTATTTTTACAGATACAGTATATCACCCTTACTCGGGCCAAGTTGCAGATATACACCCACATGTTCACAATATTCAGTGGACGCAGTGCTAAAGCATGGCGTTTTCAAAGGCGGTTGGCTGGCACTAAAACGAATTTTCAGTTGTCATCCCTGGGGTGGCAGCGGTTACGATCCCGTTCCCTGAGGCCGGATGTTTGGTATGATTTTAAAAAAAAATCATACCTTTGCAGGTCTCCGGTTGTTGATAATTTAAAAAATCTCAGGCATGACAAACACCCTCAGATACTTGCTCTTATCTCCCATATCTGCCCTCTATGGCTTGGTCATGTCAGTCAGGAATGTGCTTTACAACAAGGCCATTTTACCTTCCCGCGAACATCCTTTAGCCATCATCAGTCTGGGTAATCTTACAGTAGGCGGTACCGGAAAAACGCCCCATACCGAGTTTATCCTCTCCGAATTACACTCACTCTTCCGCATTGCTGTACTAAGCCGCGGTTATAAACGGAAAACCAAAGGTTTTGTGCTCGCAGGACCCGATACTGATTACAGGCAAATTGGAGATGAGCCAAGTCAGATGGCTATGCGTTTCCCCGAAGTGCCGGTAGCGGTTTGCGAGAACCGGAATAAAGGCATTGAAATACTGAGGTCGCGTTTCCCTAAACTTGATGCCATATTGCTCGACGATGCCTTTCAACACCGGAGCGTACGGGCAGGATTGTCTATCTTGCTAACTGATTATCAGCGATTATATACCCGCGATAACTTGTTGCCGGGAGGTAACCTGCGGGAGTCGAAAGCGGGAAGTAAACGGGCCGATATTATTTTGATTACCAAATGCCCCCCCGGTTTAAGGCCGATTGACATGCGTTTATTGCAGCACGAAATCAACCCGGAAATTCATCAGCAGTTGTTTTTCTCATCGTTCAGTTATGATGAGCCTTTTCCGCTGAGAATTACAAGAGATGAACAGATGGTTTATTATCAGGATATGAAGCAGAAGAAAATGACTTCACTTTTACTGACCGGCATTGTGAATCCGGAGTTGCTGCGTGAACATTTATCACAATACTGCAATGAAATTGTTGGTTTGCACTTCCCCGACCACCATGATTTTACAAAAAAGGACGCTTTGCTGATTGAGAAGAAGTTCGGCAATATTAAAAATCCGGAGAAAGTGATTCTTACTACATCCAAAGATGCCGCGAGGTTAATTAATAATAAATATTTATCCGATAAACTGAAAAACAATATCTTTGTGATTCCCGTGAGAATTAAGATTCTCGATAATAAAGAAACAGCATTTATTCACAAAATTACCGATTATGTTACAGAAAATTCAGGAAACCGCTGACTTTTTAAAAAGTAAAATTACCGGGAATCCCAAAACAGGGATAATACTCGGCACAGGGCTTGGCAATCTTGTTACACAAATTACACAAAAAACAGAAATTCCCTACGAAACCATACCCAATTTTCCGGTTTCAACTGTAGAAGGTCATAGTGGTAAACTGATTTATGGTTTACTTGGCGACAAAGAAGTATTGGCCATGCAGGGACGATTTCATTATTACGAGGGCTACGACATGAAGGAAGTAACCTTTCCTGTGCGGGTGATGAAAGCCCTTGGAATAGAGTACCTGCTGGTGTCGAATGCTTCGGGTGGAATGAATCCTGATTTTGAAATTGGCGATCTGATGATTATTACCGATCATATCAATCTTTTTCCAGAACATCCGCTGCGCGGAAGAAACTACAAGGAACTCGGTACCCGCTTCCCTGATATGAGCGAGGCTTATTCTAAGGACCTGGTTAATAAAGCTAAGGCAATAGCGGCACGCAACAATATCAAGGTGGTAGAAGGGGTGTATGTCGGAACAACCGGTCCCACTTTCGAAACGCCCGCTGAGTACCGCTACTTCCGTATTTGTGGTGGCGATACCGTGGGTATGAGTACAGTGCCCGAAGTGATTGTGGCAAATCATGCAGGAATGAAAGTGTTTGGTATGTCAATCATCACCGACTTGGGCGTGCCGGGTAAAATTGTGGAAGTAACCCACGAAGAAGTGCAGGAAATTGGAAACAAAGTACAGCCTCTGATGACTCAGATCATGAAGGAGTTGGTCAACGAAATTTCTTAAGAAAAAGATTATAATTGTTTCACCTAATACTTTCGGCAAATACCGTGAAGTTCCCACAGAGAACACAAAGTTAACATAACTCCGGCTTTATTTGCGGGAACTTAACGGTATTTGAGAGAAACAATATTTATCTGAACACAATCTCGTACGGCAACCTTGCCTGAACGCCATTCAGATATTCAAAAGATTTCACTTGCTTGAAAATCCGGTAGTTTTCGCCCATTTTCGATTTCAGGATGCGAGTTTCCACATCACCACCCAAATTTTTGAGCATTCGTGTGGCAAAATCTTCCTTTTCGGGATACGAACGAACCTGATAATCGGTCAGTTCAGCTTTATCGGCAGCAATTTTAATCGCATCACTCAGATTGCCAAGTGCATCAACCAACCCGATTGATAATGCTTCATATCCTGTCCAAACACGGCCTTCAGCCACAGCTTTAATCTCCTCAATCGTTTTTCCACGACCATCGGCGCAACGTTTTACAAACAGTTCGTAACCGTTGTTGATGTAGGTTTGCATCAGTGCGCGTTCTTCAGGAAGGAAGGCCCTGTTTACCGAAAGCGCATCACTCATCTTATTCGTTTTCACTACATCATAGCTGAATCCTAATTTCTTGTTCAGTCCTTCGATATTGGGAATCAATCCAAAGATACCGATAGAACCGGTAATAGTATTGGGCTGAGCTAAAATACTATCTGCCATACACGAAATATAATAACCACCCGAAGCAGCATAATCGCCCATCGAAACAATCAAAGGTTTTTTCTTCTTCAGATTGGTTAATGCTCGCCAGATTTGTTCCGATCCATACGCGCTACCGCCCGGTGAACTAACCCGAAAAACAACGGACTTAACAAGCTCATCTTTTGCTACTTCATCGATCGTTTTTACCAACTCCTCCGATACAATACCTTCAGTACTGCCATCATCAATTCCTCCAATGGCATAAATTACAGCCACTTTATCTTTGTTGAATTTCTTTCCATCGGGAACTTTCAACATATCCGAATGTTTGACTAACTTATACTCTGCCACAAAGGTTTTCAGAATACTGTCAACCTCATCGGCATATACCAAAGAATCGACGAGTTGGTAACTTTTCAGTTTTTCCGTTTGCTGAAAAGTCAGCATTTCATCAGCATACGCATTTAACTGTTCTACACTGATATTCCGGCTTGCGGAAATTCCCTGCAGCATGGTTTGCCACATCGAGCTCGTATAGGAAGTAATCTGCTGGCGGTTAGCATCACTCATTTTGGTTTCAATAAAAGGCTCTACTGCCGATTTGAAAGTGCCGACCCGTACCACCTGCATTTCTATCCCGAGTTTTTCAAGTGTATTTTTCAGAAACAAAACTTCGGCCGAAATACCTCTGAAATCAATCATTCCTGAAGGATTTAACAGTATTTTGTCAGCAACTGAGGCCAGATAATAATTACTCTGAGCATAAGCATCGGCATAGGCTAAAATAAATTTACCGGAAGCTTTGAAGTCGAGCAATGCATCGCGGATTTCTTTCAGAGATGCATTTCCTCCCGAAAGCGTTCCGCCACGCAGGTATATTCCCTGCACATTAACGTCGCTTTTTGCTTTTTCGATGTTCGACAATATATCGTCGAGCCCAATCATGGCAGGAACTGATTGTCCAAAAGCCTCAGCGATGGCGCCACTGAAAGGATCATCTTCCGAACGATCGACCAATTGTCCGCTCAACTCCAGTTCGTACACCGAATTGGCAGTAAGTTTAACAGGTTTTTGATTTGATGACGCAATTGCACCAAAAATTGCAAACATGATAATAGTACTGATGATGGATATCAGCACAACGCCCAGCATGGTAGCCAGCGTAAATTTGAAAAACTGTTTCATTGGATTAATGTTAATTTTGGATTTGCAAAGGAAATCATATTTTTTGAGAATGTGAATAAAAATACAAACAAAATGACTTCCTTTCTTCAAAATAAATATCTAACATTTTTAAATAAATTTTGCATTGTCATCATTTTCATCTTTCTTTGCCACAATTTTGTAAAAATGAGACATATGAAGTTGTATCGATTGATATTTGTTGCCTTTGCACTGATAGCCCTTGTGAATATATCCCTTGCTGTTCCGGCCTTCCGGGAGCCGGTTACCATTACCCAACCTGATGGAACCACCCTCACCATTCGTTTGTATGGTGATGAATTCAGAAAGGTCAGAACCACCATCGATGGTTATATAATCCGGGAGAATGTTCAGGGATTTTATGCCTATGCGGTAAGGGATACCGACAATCGTTTGGTGGCAGGACAAGTAATTGCACGCGATCCGGAAAAACGAACACCCGCCGATAAGATTTTTCTGAACAAAGTGCAGAAAATGAATTCTGGGGCTGATTTACATTCTATTCAACCGGTGATGAGTAAGATGAAGAGGGTTTCAGCTGTTTCGGCATCTACCGGTTTTCCAAAGACAGGTTCGCCGAGTACACTGGTGATCATGGTGAATTTCTCGGATAAAAGCTTTGTGGTTTCCAATCCACTGGATCAATTTACCCGCTTACTTAATCAACAGGATTATAGTGATAATGGAGGCACCGGTTCGGCCCGCGATTATTTCAGGGCTGCCAGCAACGGACAATTCAGTCCGCAGTTTGATGTGGTAGGTCCGTACAATTTAACAAACAACATGGCGTATTACGGCGCCAATGATACCAACGGCGATGATGATAAACCAGCTTACCTGATTGTAGATGCTTGCAAGGCTGCCGACGATGCTGGTATTGATTTCTCGCAGTATGATACTGATGGAGACGGATTTGTCGATAATGTTTTTGTGTATTATGCCGGTTACAACGAAGCTGAAGGAGGTCCTTCAAATACTATCTGGCCACACCGATGGGCAGTTCAACCCGGATTTAATTTCACTAATAATCAAAACCTGATTCGTTTTGACGGGAAAATGGTATTTGATTATGCATGTTCCTCGGAGCTCAAAGGCAACTCGGGCACTAACATGTGTGGAATTGGCACTTTTGTTCACGAATTCGGACATGTGATTGGCTTGCCTGATTATTATCATACTGAAGCTGATAAACCTGCACTCGATTACTGGAGCGTCATGGATGCAGGTGCTTATCTAAATCAGGGTCGTACCCCACCTGCCTATTCAGCTTACGACCGCTTTTATCTCGGCTGGCTTACACCACAGCAACTAACAACCCCCGCTGATATGAGCCTGTATCCTCTGTCGCAGTCGAGAACACCACTGACCTCAACTGCAAAACAAGCCTATTTGTTATCTGCCACCAATCACAATCTAAACGGTACCAGTCCGTCGCCTGTGGAATTTTACATCATGGAATACCGTCGAAAAGTGGGTTGGGATGCTTTTTTGCCGGCTGAAGGGCTGCTTTTCTGGCATATTGACTACAACCAGACAGCCTGGGATAACAATACGGTGAACAACTACTCAGGAGCAACTCAAACAGCATCGAGCCATATGAGGGTGTACCTGCAACCTTTATCAGGATATACAACAACTCCGGGCACTGCTTTTACAACTGGTTCATTTACCCCACTGACCTGGTCAGGTACCAATATCAACCGCCCGATTAGCAATATTGTTAGAACCAACGACAGTATATCGTTCAAAATCATGGGGGGTGCTCCTGTTGATCCCAATGCTCCTGTAATTCGAACCGGCGTAATTGACTCACAACTGGTTTTCCCAACCATCAAAAGTGGCACACAGATTGGCAGACAGTTGAACATCAGAACCACGGATGTTACAGGGAATCTGACTGTAGTACTCAGTGGTGTCAATGCTGCTTCGTGGCAATTATCAGCCTCACAGATTACAGCCGCAGAAGCAAATTCGGGGGCCGGAGCCATCATCACAGTAACATTCAGACCCACAACGGTTGGGCAGCACACTGCAACGCTCACTATTTCAGGAGGAGGATTGAGTCCGGAAAAAGTAATTACGCTAAGTGGTCAGGCGAACTGATTTACAGTTTTTCGCCAAACGCGAGGTCTCCTGCATCACCCAACCCGGGCACGATGTAGGAGTGCGCATTTAAAGTGGGGTCGATAGCCGCAGTCCACAAGGTTGCATTAGCTTCGGGGAAATGTTCCGAGAGATAATCCACTGCCTGCTGACTCGAAATCACCGAGGCAATATGCACCATTGCCGGCCTTCCTTTGGTTAATAAAGCGCCATATGCCAGTTCCAGAGAAGCACCGGTAGCCAGCATAGGATCACTGATAATGAGGACTTTTCCATTCAAATCAGGAGAAGCAATATATTCGATGAAAATCTCGAACTTCAGTGCATCCTTATATTTACGGTAAGCCGATACAAACGCATTTTCAGCCCGGTCGAAATAACTCAGAAATCCCTGATGAAAAGGAAGTCCGGCACGTAAGATGGTGGATAATACCACTTTATTGCTAATTACATTCACCGGAGCAATTCCCAGCGGTGTCACCACATCTTCGTGTCGATATTGAAGTGTTTTGCTGATTTCGTACGCCATAATTTCGCCCATCCTTTCGAGATTACGTCTGAATCGAAGCGGATCCTGTTGTATATCAACCGATCGTATCTCTTTCAGATACTGATTCAGGAGGCTGTTGTTTTCGGAAAGATTGATGATTTTCATGGTGTTTAAATTTGATGCAAAGATAAAGAAATAGTTTTTAAAGAAATCACCGCTACGCGGCTCATTTGCGTTTTTGTAATCGTTTTCTATAAAGAAGTCAGGGCTACGCCCCTCCAAAAAAAAACGCAAATAGGATTTGTTGTTGCACGTAGAGCCGCATAGCGGCGATGTCTTGGTAGCACGGAGGCATATCAAATGATCCATGAGCCGCATAGCGGCGATATCTTGGTAGAAATCAC